>CANGOK010000004.1 GCA_947455285.1 Beijerinckiaceae bacterium
GGCGTTTCGGTTCTTCTCATCGAACACGATATGTCCGTCGTCATGCAGGTCTCTGATCATGTCGTCGTGCTGGATTACGGCCGCAAGATCGCCGATGGCGCGCCGCAAGAAGTGCGCGATGATCCGAAGGTCATCGCCGCCTATCTTGGCGTTGATGACGAGGCTGAAGTGATCGAGGCTGAAAGCGAGATCGCGCGCATGGCGGGAGAGGAGCCATGACCGGGCCATTGCTGAGCATTCAGGGCGTTGAAGCCGCCTATGGCGATATCGTCGCATTGCGCGGCGTCGATATCGACGTCAACGCAGGCGAGATCGTCACGCTGATCGGCGCTAATGGCGCGGGCAAATCGACATTGATGATGACGATCTTCGGCTCGCCGCGCGCGCGCAGCGGCAAGATACTTTTCGATGGTCGCGACATAACGGCCATGGCGCCCCACAACATCGCCCGCGCAGGCATCGCCCAGTCGCCTGAGGGGCGGCGCATCTTCGCGCGCATGAGCGTATTCGAAAATTTGCAGATGGGAGCCACGGTCAATGGCGCTGCGCATTTTCATGAAGATCTTGAGCGCGTCTTCGCCATCTTCCCTCGTTTGAAAGAGCGCGCAAGGCAGAGCGGCGGCACGCTTTCGGGCGGCGAGCAGCAAATGCTCGCCATCGCCCGCGCGCTCATGAGCCGACCACGTCTCTTGCTGCTCGACGAGCCTTCGCTTGGTCTTGCGCCGCTGGTGGTGAAGCTGATCTTCGATACGATCCGCGACCTCAACAAGAACGAAGGCCTCACGGTCTTCCTCGTCGAGCAGAACGCCTATCACGCCCTGAAGTTGGCCGACCGGGGCTATGTGCTGGTCAACGGGCGCGTCACCATGTCGGGCGGCGGGCGCGAATTGCTGGCCCGGCCCGAAGTGCGCGCCGCCTATCTCGAAGGGGGGCACTGATGAACATCAACCCCCTCGGCTTCATCGAAACCTATATGGCCATCTGGCTCTCGGTCACGCTGGTTCTCGGCGGGGCAGGGGCCGTGGCGGCGGGCCGCGCGCTCGCCCTCGCCTGGCGTCCGCTCTCGCGCCTTCTTGGCTATATGCTGATCCACTCCGCCTTCACGTCCTTCCTTTGCTGGGCGCTCTTCAATGTTCCGGTGATCCCGGCGGGGCGGATCATCGCGCGCTTCAGCCGGGGCGAGTGGGGGGAGGCGTTGCTTGGTTTTGGCCTCTGGGGCGTCAGTTTCGCTCTGCTGCTCGCCACAGGCGCTGCGGCTTTCGTCGCCACCCGCAACCTGCAGATGAAGCGCCAATACCCGTTTCTGGCGGCCCGTGGCGGCCATCCCGAAAAGTTGTAGCGCCAGCCCCCCTTCACGACGCGGCAGAAACCGAGCATGATTCGCTTCAAAGCGAAGGGGGATTCGCGTCTTTTGATGGAGATTTGAATGAGCAAGCTCTGGTTCTCAGGCCTTGTCATCGCCGCAGGCCTCGGTCTTTCCGGCGTCGCGCAGGCGCAGGTGAAGATCGGCATGGCTGGTCCCATCACCGGCCCAAGCGCCGCCACTGGCGCGCAGATGAAGAACGGCGTCGATCAGGCGGTCGAGGACATCAACGCGGCTGGCGGCGTTCTGGGGCAGAAGCTTTCGGTCATCGTCGGCGACGATGTCTCCGATCCAAAGCAGGGCGTCTCCATCGCCAATAAATTCGTCGGCGATGGCGTCAAATTCGTGGTCGGCAATTTCAACTCCGGCGTCTCGATCCCTTCGTCCGAAGTCTACAATGAGAACGGCGTCGTGCAGATCACGCCCGCCTCGACCAATCCGATCTTCACCGAGCGCAAGCTGTGGAATGTGTTCCGCACCTGCGGCCGCGACGATCAGCAGGGCGAAGTCGCCGCCAATTTCATCGTGTCGAAATTGGCTGGCAAGAAGATCGCCATCGTCCATGACAAGACGACCTATGGAAAGGGCCTCGCTGACGAAACCAAGAAGGGCATGAACGCCAAGGGCGTGACTGAAGTGCTCTATGAGGGCGTCAACACCGGCGAGAAGGACTATTCCGCCATTGTCTCGAAGATCAAGCAATCGGGCGCGGACATCGTTTATTTCGGCGGCCTTTATACAGAAGGCGGCCTCATCGTGCGCCAGATGCGCGATCAGGGCGTGAAGGCGCTGATGATGGGCGGCGATGGTCTCGCGGCGGCTGAATTCGCCTCCGTTGGCGGCCCCGGCGTCGAAGGCGCGCTGATGACTTTCGGCCCCGATCCGACCCGCCGCCCGCAGGCCGCCGCCGTGGTGAAGGCCTTTGAAGCCAAGAAGATCAATCCGGAGAGCTATACGCTCTACAGCTACGCCGCCGTGCAGCTCATCAAGCAGGCCGCGGAGCAGGCGAAGTCGCTGGATCCCAAGAAGGTCGCGGAGGTCCTGCACTCCGGCGCCAGCTTCGACACGGTCATCGGCCCGCTTTCCTACAACGCCAAGGGCGACCGCACGGACGCGGACTATGTCGTCTATGTCTGGAAGAAGGCCGCTGACGGGAAGCTGATCTACGAGCAGATGTGAGCTTCATCGCGTAATGCCGGTAATTCCCCTCCCCCTTGTGGGGAGGGGCAAGGGGTGGGGGTCGTGAGGCCTTTTGAAGCGAGCGTTTTGCAACCCCGCTAACGATCAAAGCCTCACGACCCCCACCCCTCCTGCTTCGCAGTCGACCCTCCCCACAAGGGGGAGGGTGTTAAAATCAGCCCCACAGTTCCTTCGTGGCGAGACGTGCGCCTTCGGCCAGCGAGTCGAACTTCGCCCAGACAATCTCGGGCTCGACTTCGGGACGCTCGCCGGGGCGCAGCGTGGAGGCGAAGCCGCAGTCGGTGCTGGCGATGACGCTTTCGCGGCCCACGAGCTTGGCGACCTTGAGGATGCGCTCGGCCACGAGTTCGGGATGCTCGACGATGACCGAAGCATGGGTGATGCAGCCCGGCATCAGCACGCGGCCAGCCGGCAGCTTCACATGCTCCCAAACGCGCCATTCGTGTTCGTGGCGCGGGTTGGCCATTTCGAAGGAGTAGTACTTCGCCTTGATCTTGATGATCAGGTCGGCGAGGTGCTTCATCTCCATGTCGCTGGTGCGCGGGCCGATGTTGATGCCGTAGCAGGTGTGGTGGCGCACGCGGTCTTCAGGGATGTTGCGCAGGGCATGGTTCAGCGCCTCGATGCGCTTGTTGGCCCAGGCGCGCGCCTGCTCGATGGTTTCCTCGGGCGCCAGCATGTAATGCATGGCGAGGCGCGGATCGTCGATCTGGACGCAGAAGCCAGCTTCCACGATGGCCTCATATTCGTGACGCAGCGCTTCGGCCACCGCCTCGATATGCTCGTCTTCGGTCTTGTAGAAATGGTTCTCCATCAGGCCCGCGCAGCTTGAGGGCGAGACGGAGGGCATGAAGACGTCGACTGGGTCTACGCCAACGAGCGCGGCCTTGAGGTTCTCAAGGTCAGCGTTCAGAGGCTCGAGATTGGCGTAGGTGATGGGCGCGGTGCAGGCCCAGCGCGCCTGAGCGGAGCCCGAATGCGCGCCATCGCGGTAGAAGGTCGGGAAGTTGATGTTCTCGCGCGTGCGGCGCTCGCCCGGCAGGCCCTTGATGGGGCTGATGCCGCCAAGGCGTTCGGTGGCGTAGAGCTGGAAGCTGGTCTTGGACTGCTCGCCATCGCTCACGATGTCGATGGCGACTTCCGTTTGCTTGCGCACGGTTGCGGCGACAGCGGCCTTGGTCTGCGCCTTCAGCTCACCCGCATCATAGGGCTGCTTCGTCATGCGCGCGAAAAGCAGCGCGGAAAGCGAGTCCGGGCGCGGCAGGCTGCCCGTGTGGGTGGTGAGGATACGCTTGGAGCCTTCACTGAGCCGCGACATGTTTTCTCCCGGAATTCGCGATTGATATTTTCACCTTTAGCGTGGTCGCGCTGCAGGCGAAACCACAAATCTTGGGCTGTTATAGTGGGCAGCCGCCCAGCGGAAAATCAGCCCAGCCGAGCCAGCGCGGGGAAAGTTTCCAGCAGCCAGAAGGACAGCGACTGCATGCCGCCTGTCAGGAAGGCGACGCCCGTCAGGACCAGCAGCACGCCGACCACCTTCTCCACCTTGCCGAAATGCCGCGAAAACCGCTTGATGAAGCGGAAAAAGGGCTCGATCGCCAGCGCCGCCCCCAGAAAGGGTAGTCCAAGCCCCGCCGAATAGACCGCAAGCAGGCCTGCGCCCTTCAGCACGGTGTCTTCCGAGCCCGCCACCGCCAGAATGGCCGCCAGAATCGGGCCGATGCAGGGCGTCCATCCAAAAGCGAAGGCGAGGCCCATCACATATGCGCCCCAGATTCCCACGGGCTTTTCCACCTGCACCCGCGCCTCGCGATAGAACAGCGTGACGCGCCAGACGCCCAGAAAGTGCAGGCCCATGGCGATGATGGCGAGGCCGGCCGCATAGGACAGCAAGTCGATATGCTGGCGGATCGCCTGCCCGAAGACCGAAGCCGTCGCCCCCAGGGCTACGAAGACCGTGGAAAAGCCCAGCACGAAGAGCAGGCCCGCCAAAGCCACATCCCGCCGCGCCCGGCCTTCGCTCTCGCCCGAAAGCTCCTCCACCGTCGTTCCCGCGATGAAGGTCAGGTAGGGCGGCACGAGCGGCAGGACGCAGGGGCTCAGGAAGGAGAGCAATCCGGCGGCCGCCGCTGCGGTCAAGGTGATGTCAGAAGCCATGGTCCCTTCTAGCGCGTCGCGGTGGCTGGGACAAAGGGGCGATGACGCTCTATCTCGACACTTGGGCGCGTCCGTTGTACGGCTCCGCATCGCCTTTTTGCCGCCCCACCCGAGCTGCGCCCCCGATGTCTGATCTTCTGCTTGAACTCTTTTCCGAAGAAATTCCCGCCCGCATGCAGGCTCAGGCCGCGGCGGACCTGAAGAAGCTCGTCACCGATGCGCTGGCCGAGCGCGGCCTGTTCTATGAGGGCGCCGCGAGCTTCGCCACGCCGCGCCGCCTCGCGCTCCATGTCGCGGGCCTGCCCGAGCGCCAGCCCGACACCCGCGAGGAGAAGAAGGGGCCGCGCGTCGGCGCGCCCGATGCCGCCGTGCAGGGCTTCCTCAAGAGCGCCGGGCTGACCTCGCTCGATCAGGCCAAGATCGAGGCGGACCCCAAGGGCAAGGGCGAGTTTTATGTGGCGGTGATCGAGCGCGCTGGGCTTTCGACCATCGACGTGCTGGCTCAGATCCTGCCCGGCGTCATCCGCTCCTTTCCATGGCCGAAGTCCATGCGCTGGGGCCGCGCCTCCCAGCGCGCCGAATCCCTGCGCTGGGTGCGCCCGCTTCATTCCATTGTCGCGACCTTCGGCCCCGAGACCGAGGAGCCCCGCGTGGTTCCCTTCGAGGTCGACGGGATCGTTGCGGGCGACCTCACCTATGGCCATCGCTTCATGGCGCCGGATGAAATCCGCGTGCGCCGCTTCGATGATTATGTCCCAGCGCTCGAGCGCGCGAAGGTCGTGCTCGACCCGGCGCGCCGCCGCGACATCATCCTGCACGACGCCAAGGATCTCGCTTTCGCGCAGGGTCTTGAACTCGTCGAGGACGAGGCGCTGCTGGCCGAGGTCGCCGGTCTCGTCGAATGGCCTGTCGTGTTGATGGGCTCCTTTGACGAAGCCTTTCTCGACATTCCCGCAGAAGTGATCCGCGCCACCATCCGCGCCAATCAGAAATGCTTCGTGCTGCGCAAGCCCGGCGGGCAGGGCCTCGCCAATCGCTTCCTGCTGGTCTCAAACATCATCGCCACCGACGGCGGGCAGGCCATCGCGGCGGGCAATGGCCGCGTGGTGCGTGCGCGCCTCTCTGATGCGCTCTATTTCTGGCAGACCGATCGCAAGCCCCTGCCGGACGCTGCGCTATATGTGGAGGCTGCAAAGCCGCTTGAGCTTGATCTCGCGAAGCCCCTCGATCAGCGCATGGGCAAGCTCGCCCATCTCGACGTGGTCTTCCATGAGAAGCTCGGCACGCAGGGCGCGCGCGTCGCGCGCATCCGCGCCCTCGCTGCTGAAATCGCGCCGATGGTGGGCGCTGACGTGGCTCTGGCGAAGCGCGCCGCCTCGCTCGCCAAGGCCGATCTCATGACCGAGGTCGTGGGCGAATTTCCGGAGACGCAGGGGCTCATGGGCCGGCGCTATGCGCAGCTGCAGGGCGAGGCCGAAGCCGTCTGCGCGGCCATCGAAGATCACTACAAGCCGCAAGGCCCTTCCGATCGCGTTCCCAACGATCCCGTGTCCATCGCCGTCGCGCTCGCCGACAAGATCGATACGCTCACGGGTTTCTGGGCCATCGACGAAAAGCCCACGGGCTCGAAAGACCCCTACGCCCTGCGCCGCGCAGCGCTCGGCGTCATTCGTCTCGTGCTGGAGAATGGGCTGCGGGTGAACCTGCTGCATCTCTTCACGGTTGGCCTGCATGGGCAGAAGGTCCATGCGGAGCAGCCGGTCGCGGTGGTGGCCGATCTCCTCGTCTTCTTCATCGATCGCCTGAAGGTCTATCTGCGCGACAAGGGCGCGCGGCATGATCTCATCGACGCCGCCATTGGTGCTGGCGAGTCCGATGACCTCCTGATGATCGTGCGGCGCGTCGAAGCTTTGGGCTCCTTCCTTGAGACTGACGAAGGCAAGACCCTGCTTGCAGGCTACAAGCGCGCCGTGAACATCATCCGCGCCGAAGAGAAGAAGGAGAAGGACGGGGGCCTCAGCTTCAATGAGAAGCATGCGCCGAACCTTCGCTCCGAACGCGAAGAGCATGTGCTGTCCGCCGCCATCGACCGTGCGGGCGAAGGCGCGCGCGAGCATGTGGCTTCGGAAGATTTCGCCGGCGCCATGCATGCGCTCGCCAAGCTGCGCGAACCCGTGGACGCATTCTTTGTGGCCGTGACTGTCAACGACCCCGACGCCCAGCGCCGCCTCAACCGCCTGCGCCTGCTCAACGAGCTGCGCGCCGCCATGCATGAGGTTGCGGATTTCGGGAAGATCGCGGGGTGAGGTTTTAAGGGGCGTTTACGACAAAGGCCTCACGACCCCCACCCCTTACCCCTCCCCACAAGGGGGAGGGGAATTGCTGGCGTTTCGCGCATAAAAAACCCTCCCCCTTGTGGGGAGGGTCGGCCGCGTCAGCGGACGGGGTGGGGGTCTGCGCAGGCTGGTCGGGAGCGCCTCACTCCGAATCCAGCGGCTCCACGCCCTTCGCCGTCCCATTCGCACCCAGAGTGATCTTCTCGATGCGGGACTCGGCGCTTTTGAGTTGGGCTTCGCAGTGTTTCTTGATCGCTTCGCCGCGCTCATAGAGGCGGATGGACTCTTCCAGCGGCGCCTGACCCTTTTCGAGGGTGGCGACGATGCGTTCGAGTTCGGCTAGCGCGTCCTCGAAGCTCATGTGGGTGATGTCTGCGGCTTTGTCGGTCATGGGATCCTCGACTCACCCTCTTATAGCACATGCGCCGCCGCAGCCATTCACCCGCGCTGGCCGACGCGCAGGCCGGGCGCGGGGCGCTCCTGAAGCACATCGCGGCGGAAGCGGAAGAGGGCGGCTGGGCGCCCGCCTGTGGCGTGGGACATATCGCCGGTGGGCTCCACCACGGCGGAGGATTCCACAAGGCGACGGAAATTCTGCTTGTGCAGATGACGGCCAGAAATTGCCTCCGCCATGCGTTGCAGCGCGGTGAGGGTGAAGGTCTCGGGCATCAGTTCGAATATGACCGGGCGATATTTGATCTTGGCGCGCAGGCGGCCCATGGCGGTTGCAAGGATGCGGCGGTGGTCGTTCTGCATGGGCTCGCCCAGAGGGCCGACCTCGCCGATCAGCGGGCTCGCGCGTCCATCGCGCCGGGCTTCCTCGACGAGGCCGGATTCATACAGAAGCTGGAACCGGTCGAGGGTGTTCTCATCGTCAAAGCGGCCGTCCTCGCCAAAGAGCATGCGAACCCGCTCGGTGCGCGAAAGGCCATAGGCGTTGAGCCTGTCAGGATCGCGCGCCGCCCATTTGCGCAGGGCGGGCAGAATGCGCGCTTCGATCATGGGCGGCTTGCCCGCGCGCCAATCCTCCCATGGGAAGAAGGCGTACCACGGGCGGAAGGCCGCGCCCTTGGCCAGAGCCGCGTCTGCGCCGCGCGTCAGCGCGAGATAGCCAACCGAGACCACATGGGGCGTGCTGTCGCCAGCCTCGGCATGGCGGCCCCGGTCGCCGAATGTGTAGAGTTGCTCGACATAGCCAAGCGGCGCGCCGGTCTGCTGGGAAACCCAGGCGCGCAGGCCGATCTCAAAAGTGCGATGGGCCAGCGGGTCGAAGGGGCCGGATGGCAGGGCAGGCTCCGCCCCCGCAGGTCCCGGCGCGACGAGGATCACAGGCGCATCATCGGGCGCCGCCACAATGGCGGCGGTGAGGCCGATTTCGACAGCGAGGGATGAATGCTGGGTCAGGGTCATGCGCGCGGGGATTCGATCACACCCGAACATAACACAGAACAAGGCGACGTCAGGATGACCTCGCGGGCGTGATTGTTTCGAGGAGCAGTTATCAGGGCGAGCCCGTTCCCGCTTCGCCTGTAAAGGCGATGGCCTCGCTGCAGACGTCGGCGGCCCCGATTGTGGGATGACTGGCGAGGCCGGGAAGCGGAGGGAGGGGCACGGTCTGCATGCAACCTGCCAGGAAATACCAGTCCGCCAAGCGCTCGATCGAATAGGCGCCGCGCTTGCGTTGCAAAAGGCCCCGTTCGGCGAGCTGACCGCACCAGCGTGAGACGGTCTTTGGCTCCATATGTGCGACCTTGGAGATGTGTGCGGGCGAGGCTGGCTTTAAATGGATCTTTCCATCATTGGCGGCGGAAATATTGAGACTGCCTACCAGCACGTAAAAAGCCGCGACGCTGTAGGAAAGGTCATGCTGTTCAGCGAAAATGGCGAGCCGGTCAAAACTGCTCTGCACATTGGCGCAGAGGTTCGCCATCGCCGGGGAATTGGCTGCGAGGGAAATAGCCTGCCGCAACGTCGTTGTCCTGAAAATGGATTTTTAAATAGCTATGGTCATGTGTAGCATGGCGCGGGCCGGGCGCAAAGGCCAATGGCGGGGAGCCTCATCCCGCCATGGGCGCCGATAGCTTACTCACCCAATCTCCAGCGCAAAGGGCACGCCCTCGGCGCATTCCTCGCCGCGGCCGATCGCCTCAATGGCGCGGACCATCCGCTGGCCGCGGCCCAAAATCATGTCGGCATGGCGGACCAGCAGCAGGTTGGGGGTCGCGGTGGGCGAGAGGCGGCGTAGCAACTGGGCGGTCTGGACCTCGTCACGCTCCGGCGCCAGCGCGCAGACGGCGATATAGGCGGCGGCGGTGGAGCGGCTGACGCCTGCGTAGCAGTGGATCAGCATGGGCTCGCGCCGGTCCCAGTCGCGTACGAATTCCAGGAAGCTCTCGACATGGTGCGCGCCCGGCGCAACATGGCCTTCAAGCGGCTCCACGATATCCGAGACATTCACCCGGTGATGCCGATGGGCCTCGATGACGGAAGGGCGCTCGACCGGGTAATCGGGATTGATCAGCGTCACCATGGAGCGCGCGCCAATGGTCTGCGCGGTGGCGTCGATTTTGGTTAGGGCGCAGACATGAATACGCGGCATGGTCCGTCCTTGGGGGTTTCAGGCTTCCGCCGAGCCGTTGATCTCGTCTTCGAGCGAGCGGAAGGCGTCCAGAAAGCGCGACTCAGCCTCCTGCGAAGGCACGGGCGCCAAGAGCTGCTCGTAATGACGCATGTTGACGTCGAAGGCGCCGAAGATCGATTCGGCTTCCTTCACGGAAAAACCAGCCAGATGCGTCGCTTCTATGAAGGCGGCGGTCCGGTCTGCCTGTTTGATGCGTTTCACAAGCGCGGCAGGCATCATCACGGGCAGCGAAAAGCGCAGGTGAATGGCGCCCAGAATACGCTCCTCGACGTTTTTATAGGCGTCGCCCACGGCGGCCTTGAAGGGCGAGATGATGTCGCCGATCACATATTCGGGCGCATCATGCAAAAGCGCCATGAGCCGCCAGCGGGCTGAGCTTTCGCCCGCACGCGCAAAGAGCCGCTCCACCAGTATGGAATGCTGCGCCACGGAGAAAATATGCGGGCCGTGGGTCTGCCCATTCCATCGCGCCACGCGGGCGAGGCCATGGGCGATGTCCTCGATCTCGACATCGAGCGGCGATGGGTCGAGCAGATCGAGCCTGCGGCCTGAGAGCATGCGCTGCCAGGCGCGCGGCGGAATGGGAGGGCGAGCCATTAGGTGAGTTCTTTCATGTCATCAGCCATGGCGGCGCAAGCCTCATGGCGCCAACAGCCCACCATATGATCGTTCACAAAGCCCGTCGCCTGCATGAAGGCGTAGACGATGGTGGGGCCGCAGAAATTGAAGCCAGCCTTCTTGAGGTCCTTGGAGACGCGGGCGGATAGTTCGGTTTGGGCGGGCATTTCACCCATGTGCCGCAGCTTGCTCTGCAGGGGGCGGCCATCCACATAGCGCCACAGGAAATGCGAGAAGCCCTCGCCTTCCTGAATGGCGAGCCATGCGCGGGCTGAGGTGATCGCCCCTTCGATCTTGGCGCGGTTGCGCACGATGCCGGCGTCGCCCATCAGCTTCGCCACCTTGCGCTGATCATAGCGGGCGATTTTCTGCGGGTCGAAATCATCGAAAGCGGCGCGGAAGGCCTCGCGCTTGCGCAGGATGGTGATCCACGAAAGCCCGGCCTGAAACCCATCGAGGATCAGCTTTTCATAAAGCGCGCGAGAGTCGGTCTCCGGCACGCCCCACTCCGTGTCGTGATAGGTGACGTAGATCGGATCCACGAAGGGCCAGGCGCATCTGTGATGGCCGTCTTCGTGGAGGATGGGCAGGCGAAGGGCAGGCTGGTCGCTCATGGACCAGATTTAGCCCTGCCGCGCGTCCGAGGGAAGCTCGCCTAGTGTCATGGGCTCAGAGCCTGCGGTGAGCGGGGTTCCGGCGACCTTGGCGTCATGGGCGCGATCGGTGCGGATCGAGGCGAGCCCGTGGCCCGCGACGCTTGAGCCAAGCGTTCCGACCTCCATCTCGCCCGCGAGCACATGGGTTCCGGGCGGGGGTGCCTCGCCATTGAAACGCACAGGCAGGATGCGCCGCCGCGCCGTGCCCCGGTGATGGACCCGCGAGACCACCTCCTGACCGACATAGCAGCCCTTTTTGAAGTCCACGCCGCCGATGAGGTCCATGTTGGCCTCATGGGGAAAGGTGTCGCCATAGACGAAATCGACCCCGCCCTGCGGTATGCCGCAGGCGATGCGGTGGGCTTCATAGGCCGCGCGATTGTCGGGATGGCTCGCCAGCGCGGCGCGCTCCGCGATCAGGCGGGCGCCAAGGCCGGCGTGGCGGGGGTCTGGCGCGGCGCCTGCAGGCGAGGATTCGTCCCAGATGGCGGCGACGCCCATTGTTTCGCTTAGGTCTTCGAGCTCGATCTTGGCGCGCAAGCGGTAGAGGCGCAGGCGCTTGAGGAGGTCGGCGACGAGGGCGCGCGGCGCATCAAGCCAGAAATTCTCCCCCTGCTGCGAGACGATGAAATCCGTTATGATCTTTCCCTGCGGGGTCAGGAGCGCGCCAAAGGCAGGCGCTCCCGGCGCCACCCGCTCCAGATCGCAGGTGAACAGGCCTTGCAGGAAGCTGCGCGCATCCGCCCCGCTGACGCGCAAAAGCCCCCTATCCCCTAAAAAGGTTGATGGCATGGTCGAGAATCACCCCCGCTGCGGCCTTGCTTCGGCCCCCCGCACTAAGTAAGCCGCTCTGAGACCCTGACAAGCCTGAACGCGAGCAGACCCATGTCACAAACGTATGACTACATTCTCGAACACGGAACGCTCGTCAATCACGACGGCGAAGGTCAGCGCGATGTCGGCGTATCCGGCGGCCGTATCGCCGCCATCGGCGACCTGTCGCAGGCGTCCGCGGGCGAGCGCATCGACTGCACGGGGCTGCACATTCTGCCCGGCGTCATCGATTCTCAGGTGCATTTCCGCGAGCCGGGCCTGACCCACAAGGAAGATCTTGAGTCGGGTTCGCGCGCGGCGGTTCTGGGCGGCGTGACGGCGGTGTTCGAAATGCCGAACACCAATCCGCTCACGACAACCGCCGAAGCGCTCGCCGACAAGGTTTCGCGCGGCCTGCATCGCATGCATTGCGATTTCGCCTTCTGGGTCGGCGGCACTCATGAGAACGCCAAGGACGTGCCTGAACTCGAGCGCCTGCCGGGGGCGGCGGGCATCAAGGTTTTCATGGGCTCGTCCACGGGTTCGCTCTTGGTGGAAGATGATCCGGGCGTGGCCGCGATCTTGTCGAAGACGCGCCGCCGCGCCGCCTTCCATGCTGAGGACGAATATCGGCTGAATGAGCGCAAGCCCATCCGCGTCCCTGGCGACCCCAACTCGCATCCGGTCTGGCGCGATGTGGAGACGGCGCTCGGCTGCACGCAGCGCCTCGTGAAAATCGCGCGCGAGAAGGGCGCGCAGATCCATGTGCTGCATGTCTCGACCGGCGAAGAGATCGACTTTCTGAAAGACCACAAGGATGTCGCGAGCGTCGAGGTGACGCCGCACCATCTCACGCTCGACGCCAGCCTTTACGCGACGCTCGGCACGAAGCTGCAGATGAATCCGCCCGTGCGCGAGGCGCGTCATCGCGATCATATCTGGTGGGGCCTCTCGCAGGGCATCGCGGATATTCTGGGCTCCGACCATGCGCCTCATACGCTTGAGGAAAAGGCCAAGGCCTATCCCGACAGCCCCTCTGGCATGACCGGCGTGCAGACCCTCGTGCCTGTCATGCTCGATCATGTGAATGCGGGCCGACTGACGCTGGCGCGTTTCGTCGATCTCACCAGCGCCGGACCTGCGCGGCTCTTTGGCATTGCGGGCAAGGGGCGTGTCGCCGTGGGTTATGACGCCGATCTGACGATTGTCGACATGAAGCGCAGCGAGACCATTCGCGATTCATGGATCGCCTCGCGCTGCGGCTGGACGCCCTATGATGGAAAGACCGTCACGGGCTGGCCGGTCGGCACTTTCGTGCGCGGTCGGCGCGTCATGTGGGAAGGCGAACTCGTGACGCCTTCGAGCGGCGAGGCGGTGCGGTTCCAGCAGGCGTTGTGAGAAGTCTGCTCACCCCGAATAAAAATAGTGCCATGTGCCATCGGCGCCGATCCCAAGCCGCTCGATGATGGGCAGGCCTATGTCGTTGCGCAGGCTTAGGTTGGCGAAGCGGGCGCAGCGATACATGGCTAGGCGCGTTTCGGGCGAAGGTGTGGGCGTCTGTTTCACCGCGAAGGCGGGCCAGACATAGGTGACGGCGGGGCCGCGCGTCACCTTCACATAGGGCTGTTCGAAAATGGCGGCAAGGATGGCGAGGGTTTCGCGGCCCGCGCCGTCGAAAGAGCGGGCCTTCAGCGCGTCGATGGCTTCTGCGAAGCTGCGGACGCGTGGAGAGTTGCGGTCGCCGGCGCGTGCGAAAATGGGTGGCGTCTCATTCCATTCGATGGGCGCGCGCAGGTTCTCTATATCGCCGCTTTCCACCGCCTCCAGAATCTTCGCGCGCATCGCCGCCACCCGCGCGGGAAGTTGCGCGAGATCGTGAATGGGATCGGAGATCCGTTCCTGCGGGGGCGATGGCATCGCGCCATGATAGCGCGGCGCGCTTAATCCTGCAGGGCTATGTTGGCCTCTTTCACGATTCTCTGAAACTTGGCGCGGTCGGATCTGTAGAGTGCGTCCATGGCTTCAGGGCCGTTCACGGCGACCTCCATGCCAAAGCCTGCAAGCCTTGGCGCCATGTCGGGCGTGAGCATGGCCGTGCGCGCCTCTTGAGCGAGCCTTTCGATGATCGGGCGCGGCGTGCCGGCGGGAGCGAAGAGGCCCATCCAGCCGCTAACGGCGAAATCAGGCAGTCCCTGTTCGGCGATGGTCGGCACGTCAGGCATGGCGCCGAGACGCTTCGCGCTGCTGACGCCAAGCGCCCGCACGACACCTGCGTCCATCTGCGGCTTTGCGGCTGAACTTGGCAGCACCGCCGCCTGAATGTCGTTTGTCATGAAGCCCTGAATCAGCGGCGCATCGCCGCGGAAGGGCACCTGCGTCATGACCATGCCGGTGTCGCGCATGAGCAGCTCCATGATGAGATGCAGCGAATTGCCGACGCCGGTGGAGCCATAGTTGAGCGCGCCCGGTTTGGATTTGGCGAGGGCGACAAACTCTTGAAAGTTTTTGACTGGCAGGCTCGGCAGCGCGACGAATGTCGTCGCAGTGGAGACGAGCTGCGTGATGGCTGCGAAGTCCTTGTCGGGATCGAAGGGCAGGGACTTGTAGATGGCGGGCGCTATGGCGTGGCCATTGATGTTGAAGAGCACGGTGTAGCCGTCGGGCGCAGCCTTCGCGACCGCATCAGCGCCGATGTTGCCGCCGGCGCCGGCGCGGTTCTCCACGATCACCGGCGTTCCCAGCTGATCCTGCAGCTTCCCCGCGACAAGCCGTGCGAAAACGTCAGTCGCTCCGCCCGCCGCATAGGGCACGATCACTCGGATCGGTTTTGAGGGCCAGTTCTGGGCGAAGGCGGGAAGCGAGTTCAGAAACAGGGCGAGCAGAACGCCCGCAAAGAGCCGCATGACGCGCATGAAATCCTCCCCTTCGCGCCGCCGCTAAATCCATGGCGCGCGTTCGTTGGGGCGAGGATAGCCGTAGCTGCGTCTTGAGGGAAGGCTCAGTGCCTCTGGGCGATGGTGAATTCGCCTTGGCGAATCCGCTCGCCAAGCCCTTCGGCGAAATGGGCCACAGCCTCCTCGCCATAGATGCTGACGAGTTCCTGGAAAGCCGCGAAAAGAGCCGCATGGGCGAAGCTGTCGCTCTCCAGACCCGCGAGGATCGCCTCGGCGAAAGCCTCCGTGACGAATCCCAGCGCCACGCGCCGATCTTCGGCGGCGGCGGGATCGTCATCGATCTCGGTTATGGGCGGCGACATAAACATGGGGCGGAGACTAGACCGTGCGCGCCTCCGGGGACAGCTTTGTCTTTTAAAAGGGTTAACGCTGAAGGCGATCCACAGTCCCGTTTTTAACCGCCGCCGAAGCGGCCGGTGATCTCGTTGGCGAGTTTTTCACCCTCGTCGAGGAAACGTCCGATGATGGTCTGCGCATTGGGGGTGCAGCTGCGATAGAGCGTCTCGTAGCTTCGAAAGCCCCTGTTATAGGCGCCCGCCAATCGCTCGCGGCGAGGCTCGGTTTGCGCCTCCGCCTCCATGAGTTTGCGCATGCCTGCGCGCCACTGGTCCCCATCTTTGTCCCCGCAGATCTCGCGCAGCCAGGCCATCGCCCCCAGGATTTCGGAGAGGCGCAGCAATTGGGGCTCATAGGGGGGTGGCGGCGCTTCCTGCGCAGGGGGGGCGGCTGATTGCTGGGGCTTCGCAGGAGCGCGAGACGTTCCCTGCGTCTGCGCCTCCGCCGGGCCCTGCGCCAGTAACAACGCGGAAAAGAGCGCCAGACCGGCGCAGGCGCGCCTCATCCCTGCGCCTCCACGAGTTCGAGACCTTTTTGCAAGATAGGTAGAAGCCCTTGCGTCAGTTTGAGGCGGCCCGCCTGATGGAGGTCCATCCAGCGCAGGGTCGGCAATTCCTCACTGGCCTGTCCCTCGCCCGAGATCCAGAGACCCGCGAAGGAGGCGATGACGAAATGGCGGCGCACCTTGCCTTCCTCATCGCGGTCGATGAACTGCGACCAGCCGGTGAAGCCAAGGCTTTGCGCGCGCACCCCCGTCTCCTCGAAAAGCTCGCGCAGCGCTGCTTCCTCAAGCGCCTCGCCCGCCTCCACGACCCCGCCGGGGATGCTGTAGAGCGTATCGTTGGGCGGCATGGCGCGCGAGCCCAGCAGCACGCGACCCTCACGAAAAACGGCGAAGCTTGCGGCGAGAAAGGGACGATCCGGGTAGAGGCGCGACATTGCGAGGGGACCTCGTGGGTTGTGGATGGATGGTCCTACGTTCCGCGCCCCGGATCAACCGTGGGCGCCCGTTTGTTCAATCATTCGTTTCGGGCATTGGCGGGCTTGCGTTTCCCAAGACTGGCTCTAGCATCAGGGCAGAGCCGCAAGGCCGATAAAAAGGCGAGGGATGGGAATGGCGTTCACCAAGAGAGGCGCGCTTGGAGTTGCGGTCTGCGCGGCGACGCTCGCGGCGTCGGCGATTTTGGGCCAGACGAGCGCCTTGGCGCAATCCATTGAGGAATTCTATCGCGGCAAGACCATCTCCATGGTCGTCAGCTCCTCTCCGGGCGGCGGCTATGATGCGCTCTCGCGGGTCGTGGCGCGATATCTTGGCAAGCACATTCCTGGCAACCCGTCTGTTGTGGTGCGAAACATGCCCGGCGCCGGTGGAATCGTCGCCACCAGCTTCATCAACAAGATCGCCCCGCGCGATGGGCTGACCATCGGCGGCGTGCAGAACAACACGCCCTTCGAGCCGCTCTTCGGCACCAAAGAGGCTGACTACGATCCCACCAAGATGACTTGGCTCGGCACCCCTTCGGTCGAGACTGGTCTGCTGATCGTCTGGCACACCTCGCCCATTCAGACCCTGACTGACGCATTCAAGATGGAGATGACAGCGGGCGCCTCGGGGGCGAACTCCACGCCCAGCTTCTATGCGCGTCTGCTCAATGAACTGCTGGGCACGAAGATCAAGGTGATCGCGGGCTTCCCCGGCCAGAACGAAGCCTATCTCGCGATGGAGCGAGGCGAGTTGGATAGCTATGGCGTCACCTTCTGGTCTTCGCTCACCTCGACCAAGCCGAATTGGCTGCCTGAAAAGAAGATCCGTATTCTCGTGCAGTATGGGCCCGAGAAAGAAACCGACTTGCCCGACGTGCCTTTCGCCCCTGACCTCATCAAGAATGAAGCCGACCGCCTGCTGATGGAGGCTGCTTACGCTCCTCTCGCGGCGGGTCGCCCCTTCGTCGCCCCGCCCGGCCTGCCGCCCGAGCGCACGGCTGCGCTGCGCAAGGCCATGATGGACACATTCAAGGACCCCGAATTCCTCGCCGAGGCGGCGAAGCAGCAGCTTCAGGTCGACAAGCCCCGCAGCGGTGAGCAAATCCAGGCGCAGATCCAGCGCGTCTACGAAATGCCAGCCAGCGTGGCGGAGCGTTTGCGGAAGATCGCGCAGACTTATTGATGTTGGCTGTCCAGCTTGCATCAATAGTATGATTTTGTATGATCGCTGTTTGGAAAATCCTGAGCATCGCTATGTCCGAGATTGAAAGGCTGACGATCACTCTGCCAACGGAGCTCGCGGCTGCGCTTAAGGTCGCGGTCGCGGAAGGCGATTATGCTTCAACGAGCGAGGTCGTTCGCGAAGCGATCCGGGATTGGAAAATGAAGCGTGTCCTGCAGATGCAGGAACTTGCCTCCCTGAAAGCCGATATTGACAAAGGCTTGGCCGACGTCGCCGCCGGACGCATCAAAAGCTTTGATGAAAATAATATTGTTGAGCGCGGGAGATCATTATTAGCCGGGCGCAAACCTGCCGCATAACCGAAGCCGCCGAAGCGGACCTTGCCGAGATCTGGGCTTATGTCGCTTCGGAAGCCTCCGAGGCGATCGCGACGCGACTGGTCGATCGCATTGGATCCGTGATCGAGGGTTTACGAACCTTCCCTTTTGGGCGTCCCAACCGCGAGGAATTGGGGCAGGGCATCCGCGTCGTTTTCGTGAGCGATTACGCGGTCTACTATCTCGCTAGAGGTTCTGAGGTTCTGGTTGTTCGAATCCTTCATGGCGCGCGAGACGCCGCTGCGATCCGCGATCGCGGCGGCTTTGCTTCGCATTTGGAGTAAGCTTGTCGCTCTGCCGTTGCGCTTTGCCGAACCGGGGTCCGTTCAAAATTTTTGAAAACTGACCCGGATCACGGCGATTCCAGTGCGGTCCCGACAACTTGGTGAAGACTCGCGAGGAATTTGACCCTGTTGCGCATCGCCTCTCTGCTTCGTGGTCTTGTCGCCACGGTTTTCGCCGGCATCGCCATCGTCGTCGTTCTGATGGTCCCCGCCTGGCAGTCGGAGGCCTCCAAATATATTATTGGCGCGATCGGCATTTAGGTCGCTCTTGCGGTTCCCGTGACGCTGTTCATCGCCCAGCAGATCGCCAATTTTACCGGAAGGCCGACGCAGGGCGTAATCCCAGCCAATGCCGGCGGCCTCGACCAGAGGCCTCAGGGATAGAACCGCTTCAACCGCCAATTCCCCTGCGGCGCGTCTCGCGTGTAGACAATGCGTTCATGCAGGCGGAAGGGTTTGTCGGTCCAGAATTCGATATAGACGGGCTTGATGCGATAGCCGATCCAGTGCGGGGGGCGAGGGATCTCGCCGAGGCCGAATTTTGCGGCGTAGACGGCCACAGCCTTTTCAAGCGAGAAGCGATCCTCCATCGGACGGCTCTGCTGGCTCGCCCAGGCGCCGATGCGGCTGTTGCGGGGGCGGCTGGCGAAATAGGCGTCTGATTCGGCCAGCGTCACCTCTTCCACTTCGCCTCGGACGCGCACCTGCCGTCGCAGGCTCTTCCAGTGGAAATTCGCCGCCGCCTTGAAGCTGGCGTCGAGTTCGCATCCCTTTGCGCTCTGTCGGTTTGTGTAGAAGACGAAGCCGCGCTCATCGAAATCTTTCATCAGCACCATGCGCAGGTTGGGCATGCCCTGCGGATCGACCGTGGCCAGCGCCATGGCGGTCGGATCGTTGGGCTCGCTCTCGCTCGCCAGCGCCAGCGCTTCCTCGAAACGCTGGAAAGGCTCGGTTTCGAGCGCCAGCTCACGATCTGTTAACTGTTCCAAGGCAGCCTCTATAGTTGGGTCGGAATTTCCGTTGCGGCCGATCGGGGCGTCGGTGATGCGTTCAGTCTACAGGCAGTCGGGGGAGCGGGCCAGCCGGGCCTTGGCTTTGACGGCCGTTCTATGCCTGACCTTGACCTTGGGCGGCTGCATTCACACTGGGCCGATCGCTAACCTCGTTGCGGTTGAGGATGTCACGGGGTCCGTTCCCGGCCCCGTCCCCGCTATTACAGCATCGCCGATGGCTGCGCTGAGCGCGGAGGATTGGGCCATCGCCAGCAAGGCGCTGGCCGGCGCCCTCGATCCGCAAGGCGCGGGCTCTGCGGTCGCATGGGAAAATGCGGCATCAGGCATGCGCGGGGCGATGACGCCGGTGGGGGCGGTCTATGACGCTGATGGCCAGACTTGCCGGGCTTTCCTTGCGGAAATCAGCGGCCGGGCGCCGGCCCAAAGGCTCCAGGGGCGCGGCTGCCGAGAGGGGCAGGGCGCATGGGCGGTCAGCGACCTGAAGCCATTCGGGACCTGAGGGGCCAACGGCGCTGATGCCGAGCGGCTGATAAAGCGCTATATCGAAGCTGATCCCAGCCTCGGAGCGCGCCTTGTCCGCCAATCCTTTTTTCGAAACCTGGACCACCCCTTTCGAGATGCCGCCTTTCGATAAGGTGGAGACCGGCCATTTCCGCGAGGCCTATGACGCTGCGCTCGCTGCGCACAAAGCGGAGATCGCCGCCATCGTGAACGATCCCGCGCCGCCCGATTTCGACAACACCATCGCCGCGATGGAGCTTTCAGGCGAAGCGCTCAAGCGAGTCGGCAGCGTCTTTCGTAATCTTGCGGGAACAGAGTCGGACGAGGCGTTGCGGGCCGTTGAACGCGAGGTCTCGCCCCTGCTGGCCCGCCACTTCAGCGCGATCTATCTCGACCCCGCGCTGTTCGCGCGCGTCGATGCGGTTTTCGCCGGGCGGGCGCAGGCGGGCTATAGCCCCGAGCAGCTGCGTCTCGTTGAGCGCAAGCGCAAGGGTTTCGTCCGTGAGGGCGCAAGGCTGGCTGAAGCCGAACGCAAGCGCCTCGCCGCCATCACTGAAGAGCTTGCGACGCTTGGCGTCCGCTTCTCGCAAAATGTGCTTAAAGATGAAGCTGGCTATGTGCTCGTGCTGGAAACAGAGGAAGACCTTGCAGGTCTGCCCGCTGACTTCCGCGCCGCTGCTGCTGCGCTTGCGACAGAACGCGGCCATGAGGGCAAATGGGCTGTGAGCCTGTCGCGCGGCAATGTGGAGGCCTTCCTCACCCATTCGACCCGTCGCGACCTGCGCGAAACCCTGTTCCGCCAGTGGGCGATGCGTGGCGAAGGGGGCGGCGATAGCGACAATGCCGCCGTGATGGCGCGAACCCTTGCGCTGCGCGCTGAACGCGCGCGCCTCCTTGGCTATGAGACCTACGCTGATTTCAAACTCGACGACACAATGGCTGAAAATGCCGACGCAGTGCGCGCGTTGCTCGATCAGGTTTGGCAGGCCGGGCGTGTGCGGGCGAGCAAGGAGGTTGAGCGTCTGCAGGCCATGATCGAGGCTGAGGGCGGCAACTTCCAGCTCGCGCCCCATGATTGGCGCCATTACGCCGAAAAGTTGCGCCGCGCCGAATACTCCATCGATGACGCCGAGTTGCGCGCTTACTTTCCCCTCGACCGTATGATCGAGGCGGCTTTCCATGTGGCGGGCGAACTCTTCGGTTTGACGTTTGAAGAGCAAAAGGGGCTGCCGCTTTATAATCCTGATGTGCGCATCTTCGAAGCGAAGGATGCACAAGGGCGCCATGTCGCGCTTTTCATCGGTGATTATTTCGCGCGAGCCTCAAAGCGCGGCGGCGCATGGATGTCAGCCTTTCGCGGCCAGCAAAAGCTCGGTCGCGACCAGCGCCCGATCATCGTCAATGTACTGAATGTTGCGCGGCCGCCTGAAGGCGAGACGGCGCTTTTGACGATCGATGAAGCGCGCACCCTGTTCCACGAATTCGGCCATGCGTTGCACGGCATGTTGTCTGATGTGACTTATCCGAGCCTCGCGGGCACAGCTGTCAGCGCTGATTTCGTGGAGTTGCCTTCTCAGCTCTATGAGCATTGGCTGCTGCGCCCCGAGGTGCTGCGTCGCTTCGCAAGGCATGCGCAGACCGGCGAGCAGATCCCCGATGCTCTGATCGAAAAGGTCATGGCTGCGCGCACCTTCAATCAGGGCTTTGCAACGGTCGAATATTGCGCCTCGGCTTTCGTTGATCTTGAGATGCATCTGGAGCAGGGCGAGGGCGCGCAGGATCCGCTCGGGTTCGAGCGCCGCGTGCTGGAGAAGATCGGTATGCCCGCCGAAATCATCATGCGCCACCGCTCGCCGCACTTCCTCCACATCTTCTCGGGCGAGGGCTACGCGTCGGGCTACTACTCCTACCTTTGGTCAGAAGTGCTCGACGCCGACGCCTTCGCCGCCTTCGAGGAGATAGGCGACGTTTTCCATGCTGAGACGGCGGGAAGGCTGCGCGATTTCATCTATGCGGCTGGCAATCTGCGCGATCCCAAGGAAGCCTATGTGGCTTTCCGCGGCCGTCTGCCGACGCCTGATGCACTGTTGGACAAGCGCGGGCTGGCGTGAGCTTATGCCGCCTTGACCCTGATTTTTCCTTCGCGGTTCAAATGTTCGCGCGAAATGGTGATGTCGACGTCGCGTCCGAGTTTCACGAGAAACATCACCAAGCGCTCAACCGAGAAGCCGGTCAGTCTTCCGCGAAGCAGCGCGGAAACTTTCGCCTGATCCACGCCAATAATCGCCCCGGCGGCGGCTTGCGTCAGGTTTTTTTTATTGATGGTGCTGGCGATGGCGCGCGCGATATTCACTTTGAGCATATCTTCAGGCGCATGGGGCAATCCGAGATCTGCGAAAACGTTGCCGCTGCTTTCGATAACTTGATCGTCTTGGTTACGCTTTTTTGCCATCGCGACTCTCTCCTTGCCTGCGTTTGTCATAATTTCGCTGATAATGATTTTCGGCGTTCATAAGTCTGCGGTGAATTAAATCGATGTCAGGTTTAGGCGTTGAAATTCCCTTTTTTGATTTTTTCTGAAATGCGTGGAGCACATAGACAGCTTTGGCGAATTTTACTGTGTAGACCGCTCTGAATGTGTCTCCATCGCTATTGATGACTACTTCGAGAACCTTTGCGCTTCCAAAACCAACCATTGGAACAGCATTGAGCGCTTTGTCTCCCAACTGCGCGAGATGAATAGAGTATCCGGCCTCTTTGCGGACATCGCGTGGAAAGGAGCAAAGATCAGCAAGGCTGGACCCCATCCATAACAGAGGCTTCATTGCTAATTTTCCTATGCCAGATTTAGCTTATAAATTTTGAAAAGCAAGCTAGGCTGTCTGAACCCGACAGCTTTCCATTTCAATGCTCATTTTAGCATAAAGTCAAGTTTATGTTTGTGGGGTCGGCTCGCTGCCTCCAGCGCGTCTGATCTGGTCTTCCCTCCTTGCCCCTAGCCCCGCCTCCCCCTAAAGTCGGCCTCATAAATCACATCAGGAGTGAAACGCTGTGGGGATGAAGGTCCGCCGGGTCGTGACCGGGCATAATGCGCAGGGCAAGTCCTGCTTCATCATGGATGGCGCGCCGCCCCATGTGTATCAGCGCAGCCCCGGCAGTTCGCTTGTCACTGAACTCTGGGATACGAGTTCCACGCCCGCCGACAATCATGGCGACGCCGATCCAACCCTGCGCGACTTCCGCCTTCCCCCGCCCAAGAACGGCAGCGTCTTCCGCGTCATTCAGTATCCGCCGGACAAGGAACGCCTTGCGGCGCTTCATGCCGAACACGCAAATCAAAGCGACGATGGCAGCGGCCGTGCGGGGGCGCTTGATCGCACGAACGCCGCGCGTCATCCCGGCTTCCACAAGACGAATTCGGTCGATTACGCCATCGTCTTGTCGGGCGAAATCTACGCCATGATGGAAGAGGGCGAGGTGCTGTTGAAGCAGGGCGATGTTCTGGTGCAGCGCGGCACCAATCACGCCTGGAGCAATCGCAGCGATGAGCCCGCTGTTCTGGCTTTCGTATTGATCGACGCAGACCCGGTCTGATCGGAATTCTCGGAGAAAACATGTCGTCACGTCTTCCCACTCTCGTTGGCGCGGCTCTTTTGGCCGCCACTGCTCCCGCGCTCGCCCAGCAGGGCGAAACCATGCCGAAGGTCATCAACGTTTATGTTGCCGGCACGGCAGGGGGAGGCATTGATCTCTACGCTCGTATGCTTGGCCGCCACATGGGCAAATATATTCCGGGCAATCCCACCATCAATGTGCAGGACATGCCTGGCGCTGGCGGCATTCGGGCGGCGAATTTCATCGCCGACGCCGCGCCCAAGGACGGAAGCGTCATGGGCACCTTTCCCGGTGGGCCGCTCGCCGAGCCGCTCGTTGGTCTGCGCAATCCCGGCTATGACATGAGCCAGTTCCAGTGGATCGGCGCCATCAGCCGCGACGTGAGCCTCTGCATCTCGTGGAAGGGCAGTCCCTTCAAGACGCTCGACGACGCGCGCAAGCAAGAGATGGTCGTCGCGGGCACGGGCGCGGGCTCGGAGACGGATACGATCCCTCTCATTCTGAATGATGTGCTGAAGACGAAATTCCGCGTCGTGACCGGCTATCTCGGCACGAAGGAAACCTTCATGGCCATCGAGAATGGGGAGACCCATGGCCGCTGCGGCCTCACCTTCTCATCGCTGAAGGCTTCGAAGCCTGATTGGCTGCGCGATGACAAGATCAATATCTTGCTGCAGATGGGGCTGGAGAAGAGCCCTGACCTGCCCAATGTCCCCCTCGCCAGCGAACTTTTGAATTCCGAAGACAAGCAGGTGCTGGAGCTCGTCACCATGGGCACGGCGGTCGGTCGTCCCTTCGCGGCGCCGCCCGGAACGCCTGCTGCTCGCGTGCAAATTCTGCGTCGTGCATTCGACGCCGCCATGAAGGATCCGGCCCTGCTTGAAGAAGGCCGCACCATTCAGGCGGAAATCTCCCCGACCCCGGGCGAGGAAGTGCAGAAGATCATCGCCCGCCTCTACGCCACGCCCAAGCCCGTGGTGGAGCGGACGAAGAAACTGCTCGAGCCTTCGGCCAAATAAAATCAGGCCTGGGGCTGCGGCCCCAGCCATACCGCGCGCGGTCCGATCTCGGCGACCGTGCGGCAACCAGTGAAGCCCATGGCGGTGTCGAGCTCCTTGCGCAGCAGCGTCAGGGCATGTTCGACGCCGACCGCACCTGCGATCGAGGCGCCATAAAGCGCGCAGCGACCGCTGAGAACCGCTTTGGCGCCCAGCGCCACGGCTTTCAGCACATCGCTGCCCCGCCGTACGCCGCTGTCGATGATGATGTCGGTCTTGCCGCCGACCTCCGCCACGATCTCCGGCAGGATCTCGATGGGCGAAACCGCGCCGTCGAGATTGCGCCCACCATGGTTGGACAGAACGACCGCGTCGACGCCCATGCTCACCGCTTTGGCGGCGTCCTCTGGCAGGTTCACGCCCTTGATCATCAACGGGCCTTTCCAGAGGTCTCGCAGGCGGGCGAGATCGTCCCAGGTGAGATTATCGCCCTGCATGGTGCGCGCGCTCGGAACCGTAGAACCCGCAGCGCGGCCCTGCGAACCCTCGGGATAATGCACCGGGCGCGGCATGCCCGACGCGCGCAAATACGGCAGCATGACCTCGAAGAGCCAGCGCGGATGCATCGCGACATCCATCACGATGCGCGGGTTGAAATGGAAGGGGCTCGAGAAGCCATTGCGCTTGTTATATTCGCGGATAGGGGAAACGGCGGTGTCGGTGGTGAGGATCAAAGCTTCAAAGCCTGCGTCCTGCGCGCGCTTCACCAGCGCATGGGAAAGCTCGCGCTCGCGCCACATATAGAGCTGGAACCAGTTGCGTCCGTTCTCAACGGTGGCGATGCGTTCGATGGAGGTCAGCGCCGGCGTCGCAAGCGTGAAAGGCACGCCAAAGCGGGCGGCGGCGCGGGCGACTTCCAGCTCGCCTTCGTACCACGTCAGGCCGGCCGCGCCGGTGGGCGCCAGCGCGAGCGGCATGGCCATGGGCTTGCCGAAGAGCTCCGTACGGGTGCTGCGGTTCGAAACATCCACCAGCGCCTTGTTGCGCATCTTGATGCTGCGGAAGGCGGCGCGGTTCTCGTTCAGGCTGATCTCGTCCTCCGACCCGCGGTCAAAGAATTCGAACACGCCCTTGGGCAGGCGCTTGCGGGAGGCTTCGCGCAGGTCGGCGATATTTAGGTAGCGATCCGCGAGCTGCTTCGCCAGTCGCGCCTCGGCGCTGGTCGGCGCCGCCACGCGGGGCAGGGTCCCCGTCACATTCGTCGTCGCTGCCCCCGTCATGCTCGCCTCCCGCTTTTGCTGGGACAGCTTTAGCGCGTTCGACCGTGGCTCGGCAACGAAATGGGCTGGCGCGCCATCCGGCAGGACATCTTGCGTCCGGGGCCGGGGCGACCCATATAGTCCACCGAGACATTGCGGCCGCGCCAGTTTTCGGGCGGACGCGGAGGTGGGCTCGAAATGCGTGATCCATATACGGTTCTCGGCGTCCCGAAATCGGCTGACGCTGACGAGATCAAGAAGGCGTACCGGCGCCTTGCGAAGAAATTCCATCCGGACCAGAACAAGACAGACCCCAAGGCCCAGGAGAAGTTCTCTGAGGCCAGTTCCGCCTATGAAATTCTTGGCGACGAGAAGAAGCGCGGGCAGTTCGACCGGGGCGAGATCGACGCCGAGGGCAAGCCGCGCTTTCAGGGCTTCGATGGCTTCGGGGGCGGGCGCCGTCGCCATCCCGGCGCGCAGGAATATGAATTCAACTTTAGCGGCGGCGGTGCGGGCGGTCCGCGCGGCGGCGCGGGTTTCGATCCTTCCGACATCTTCTCTGATTTCTTTGGCGGCGGCCGGGGCCGTGGGCGCACCCGCGCCGCGCCGAAGGGCGAGGATCTTCAGGGAAGCGTGACCGTTTCGCTTCTTGAAGCGGTCAAGGGCGGCAGCGCCCGCGTCGCGCTCGCCAATGGACGCACGCTCGAGGTCAAGATCCCGGCCGGGATCGAGGAGGGCAAGCAGATCCGCCTCAAGGGGCAGGGCAACCCGAGCCCCATGGGCGGCGAGCCCGGCGACGCCCTCGTCACTGTGCGCATCGCAAAGCATCCCCATTTCAGGGTCGAAGGCCGCGACCTGCGGCTCGATTTGCCGATCACGGTTTATGAAGCGGTTCTTGGCGGCAAGGTTCAGGTTCCCACCCTTGGCGGCGCTGTGGAGATGACCTTGCCTCCTGGCACGAACTCGGGCCGCACCCTGAGGCTTCGCGGCAAGGGCCTGCCTGCGGTCGGGACTGCAGCGGCGGGCGATCTGCTCGTGACGCTGCGCGTCACGCTGCCCGAAAAGATCGATCCAGAGTTCGAGGGGCTGATGCGCAAGTGGGCCAGCGTCAACACCTATGATCCCCGCAAGGACATGGCCTGACGCTTCCTAACCCATCAAGTAGCCCGCAAGGCAGGCGACGCCGGCGCCTGCCAGAAACGATCCTGCGGAGACTAGAGCCAGTAGATCGCGCCGGTCCCAATCACGCGGGGCCTTAGATTCCGCTGGGCCGGCATAGAGCGGCGTGATCTTGCCGCCAGCTTTCGCCTTGCGGCGCGGGACGTTCATCAACGGGGTTGGCGTGGGTTCGCAGAGAATTCGCCCCATGGCCAATCGCAGCGCCTGATTTTGCCGCCGCCAGCCCCTCACCTTCGCGGCCTGCGCAGGGTTGCGCGCCAGCCAGGTCTCGATCAGCTGCTTGCGTTCGGGCGCGGCCTCCCCGTCCACATAGGCGCTGAGTTCTACGTCGCTGACGGAAGGCGGGTTCAGCACGGACATGGCTATTTCACCACTCGCAGATAGGTTGGATGGCGGGGTTTCGAAGGTGTGGGGCCGCTGGTCGCGGTCTGGCTTTCGGCCAAATGCTGCCGCGCCCGCGCGATGCGGTTAGCGACGCCCGGTTTTGAAAGGCCAAGAATGCTGGCCGCTTGGCCATAGCCAAAACCCTCCACCACCACCAGAAGCAGGGCTTCCCGCTCCTCAAGCGGCAGCTTGGCCAGAGGATCTGCGCCCAGCGCGCGTGGCCGCTGGGCTAGGCCATCGGCGCGAACCCTGCGCGCGCGGTTGCGGGTCGTCAGCGTAGCGTAGAGCCACAGCTGTGGGCTTTTGAACGCACTCAGCTGCCCATTTTGCAGCGCTTGCTCAACAACCTCCCTCACCATCTGGTCGGCGCAGGCGACGGGATCGGGGCCATCAGAGCCGATCAGCCCCCGCGCATAGCGGCGAAGGGCCGGTATGTGACCCTCGACGTCTCCCGCAATATGCCGGATTTCCCTCACGTTCGCGCCCGCCTCTGACCGATGATGAGGAATTCTAAGGCGAGCCCGCCCAAGGGCCTATCGCCCTGATCGGCGTAGTGGGATCATCTTTTACGCCGACCGCAGGTTCTTTTGCGCGATGCGCGGGACTTGCACAAAAGGCGCGCAAAGCTTAAACGCCGGGCTCCGGCCCGATGGCTGACCCCTCTTTCTGCGAAGCGGATGGAACATGGCGCAAGACGGACCCCAGACTTCAGAGGCGAGCAGCAACATCCTTGCTGGCAAGCGCGGCCTTGTGATGGGCGTGGCGAACAACCGCTCGATCGCCTGGGGCATCGCCAAGGCGGCGCGCGCCGCCGGCGCCGAACTCGCCTTCACCTATCAGGGCGAAGCCCTTGAAAAGCGGGTGCGTCCGCTGGCGACCGAACTCGACGCCGCCGTGGTCGGCCATTGCGATGTGACCGATCCCGCCAGCATCGACGCAGTCTTCACCGAGGTTGAGCGCCTTTGGGGCAAGCTCGACTTCGTGGTCCATTGCATCGCCTTTTCCGACAAGGACGAGCTGACCGGCCGCTACGTCGACACGACCGAAGCGAATTTCAGCAAATCCATGCTGATCTCCTGCTATTCCTTCACGGCTGTCGCCCAGCGCGCCGAAAAGCTGATGACCGAAGGCGGCTCGCTCCTGACGCTCAGCTACTACGGCGCCGAGAAGTGGATGCCCCACTACAACGTCATGGGCGTGGCCAAGGCCGCGCTTGAGGCCAGCGTGCGCTATCTCGCCGCCGACCTTGGCGAGAAGAACATCCGCGTCAACGCGATCTCCGCCGGTCCCATCAAGACGCTGGCGGCTTCGGGCATCGGCGACTTCCGCTACATTCTGAAGTGGAATGAGTACAACGCGCCCCTGCGCCGCACCGTCACCATCGAGGAAGTCGGCGAGACGGCGGCCTTCCTCGTGTCGGCCATGGGGCGCGGCATCACCGGCGAAATCCTGCATGTGGACGCAGGTTACCATGTGGTCGGCATGAAGAATCCTTCCGCTCCCGACATTTCGGTGAACGGCAAGGATTGACGCTGCGGACGCGATCGGCGAGGCAGGGGAATGGACATTCTTCCGCATCGCCTGATTTTCATCCGCCACGGCGAGACCGACTGGAACGCTGAAGGTCGCCTTCAGGGCCAGCACGACATTCCCATAAATGGCCGCGGCCGCGATCAGGCGGGAAGCGCGGGCCGCGACGCGCGCAAATATATCGCCCGCGAGGGCCTGACGGGGCTGCGCTATGTCGCCTCGCCCCTGTCGCGCACGCGCGAGACGATGGAGATCGCCCGGGGCGCCATGGGGCTCGACCCCAGGGATTACGATCTCGACGACCGCCTCATGGAATTGTCGTTTGGCCGCTGGGAGGGACTGATCTGGCCTGAAGTTCAGGCCATGGACCCCTGGGCGGCCAAGGCGCGCGAGGGCGACAAATGGCTCTTCCAGCCGCCCGGCGGCGAGAGCTACGCCATGCTTGCGGACCGTTTGCGCCCTTGGCTCGCCACAGTCACCTGCGATACGCTCGTTGTATCCCACGGCGGGGTCGCGCGCGTTCTCATGGCGATGATCGGCGGCGTGCCGGTCTCGGACGCGCCCTTGATGGACATTCATCAGGGGCGGGTGCTGATCTTTCAGAATGGCTCGCGCCGCTGGCTTTGATCACGGACAGGAGCTTCTTACGCGCGTTCATGCTGGGTTAAGAGCGTAAACGAGATAAATAAAGGACGGGGGCCGATTCGAGGGCTCCGCGATGGGAGGTAGGTTCAGTCCAATCTGGCCCATCAAGCATACCGCGAACTGCTTTTCAGGACGCGCATCGGAGTCCGTGTTGGTGCGTTGACAGTGCTCAGGCTGAGACCGGGACCTGATGAGGGTGACTGAAACCGCGATGGACATGCCGATCGATACAAAGGCCGAAGAAAGCGGCGGCGCTTCAACGGGATCGATGAAGCCGCGCGCGGTGCTTCGCGGGCGCGTCGCGCCATTGCTCCTGCGCGATGAGCTGCTGTGCGAAATTTTCGGCGCGACGGCGAGCCTCATCCCGGACCAGCCCTGCATGTATGCAGGCGACCAGACCTTCACCTATGCGGAAGTCGACGAGAAGGCGACCGCCATAGCGCGCGGCCTCGTGCGCGAGGGGGTGCGGCCCGGCGAGGTCGTCGGCCTGTGGATGCCGCGCGGACATGAGCTTTTGATCGCCCAGATCGCCATCGCCAAGACCGGCGCCGCATGGTTGCCCTTTGACGCCGATGCGCCGCTTGAACGCATAGCCATCTGCCTCGAAGATGCAGGCGCCCGCGCCCTGTTCACCAGCCCCGTTCAGGCGCCGGGGGTGGAGGGGCGCGTCAATTGCGATGTCCTCACGGAAATCAATCTGATCGACAAGCAGAACACGTCGGTCGTCAGCGCGCGGGCCTTGGGCGCCACGCCAGATCATCCGGCCTATATGATCTATACGTCGGGCTCGACGGGCGTTCCCAAGGGCATCGTCATCACCCAGCGCAATATCTGCCACTACCTGCGCTCGGCGAATGAAATCTA
>CANGOK010000005.1 GCA_947455285.1 Beijerinckiaceae bacterium
GGTCA
This sequence comes from Beijerinckiaceae bacterium, assembly GCA_947455285.1. GTDB lineage: Bacteria > Pseudomonadota > Alphaproteobacteria > Rhizobiales > Beijerinckiaceae > Terripilifer. The sequence continues at coordinate 6 of CANGOK010000005.1, forward strand.
GGCGCTCATAGGCGCGCACCGAGGCGTCGCCAAGCATGAAGGCGCGCTGCGCCATGCCCCAGCCCGAGCGGTCGAGCAGGGCCTGAATATCGCGGGCGCGGGCGACGCGTTCGGCGAAGGCGCCGTGGCCCGTTATGGTCGCCATGCGCCGGCCGGGGTCGCGGCCGGAGACCATGGCGAGGTGAATGTCGAGCCGATCCGCAGGCAATTCTCCGGCCTTCGTCGCCCATTCGACGATCAGCAAGGCGCCGTCAGCGGCCTCGTCCCAGCCCAGCTCCGCAAGTTCCGAAGCGTCGCGGATGCGGTAGAGATCGGCGTGGACGACGGGGAAGGCGGAGGTTTGGTAGACCTGCATCAGGGTGAAGGTGGGGCTTGGGACTTCAAGCTCCGGGTCTTTCGTCAGCAGCTGAATCAGCGCCCGCGCGAAAGTCGTCTTGCCCGCGCCAAGATCGCCCGAGACGGTCACGAGCGCGTTCGGACCAACGAGCGGCAGGATGCGCGAGGCGAGGGCGGTGGTCGCGGCCTCGTCTGGGAGGTCGAGGGTCCAGATGGTCGTAGGATCGGTTTGGGCCTGCATGATCGCCCCCTTACGCCACTTCGGCCGCCGCCGGGTTCTGCGCCGCTCCCGTTTCGGGGAAGATGCAGGTTACGGTGGTGCCTTCGCCGGGCGCCGACTGGATCTGGACCTTGCCGCCGTGCAGCTCGACGAAGGCCCGCACGATGGAGAGGCCGAGCCCGACGCCCTTGTGCCTTGTGCCGATGGTGTGAGTGCGGAAGCGGTCGAAGACCTGGCTGAGCACCTCGGGCGGAATGCCCCTGCCCTCGTCTGTGACCCTGAAGACGATCTTGTCGCCGCGCCGCATGGCGGCCAGCGTGACGGTTTGGCCGGACGTCGAGAAGCCGATGGCGTTGGAGAGCAGGTTGAAGAGCACCTGCCTCAACCGTTTGGCGTCGGCGCGGAACGTCCCGACATTGTCCATCGCCACGATCTGCAGATGGATCGAGGATTCGGCCAGCCGGTCCTGTAAGCCCTGCGCGGCGGCTTCGATGGCCTGACGGATGTCGACGTCGCTCAGCTCCAGCTCCATGGCGTCGGTGTCGATGGAGGCGAGGTCGAGAATGTCGTTGATGATGGCGAGCAGGGCGCCCGACGACTTCATGATGTAGCCGCTGTATTCGAGCTGCTTCTGGTTGAGCGGGCCGCCGGCGCCGTCGCTCAGCAACTGGCTGAAGCCAATGATGTTGGTCAGCGGCGAGCGCAGTTCATAGGAGACGTGGTGGACGAAGTCGTTGCGGATCTTCTCCGCCTCCACCAGCGCCTGATTGCGTTCGGTCAGGGCGCGCTGGATGTCGACCGCCGCGCTCACATCCGAGAAAGTGAGTAGGGTCGCGCCATCGGGCAGGGGCGCTGCGGCGCAATCGATGGCGCTTCCATCGATGCGCATCATGCGGCGCTCAAAGCCCATGCGCTCTTCGTGCAGCCCAGCGACGAGGGCGCGCAGCTTGTCCCAATCTGCCAGGGCGCCGAAGGCTCGGCTGCAGGCATGGGCGATCTCGTCGATATGGGGCTGATCGGCGAGGGTCGGCGCGGGCAGGCTCCAGACGGTCTGGAAGGCGGGGTTATGCAGCTTCAGGCGACCGTCGCTGCCAAACACCGCGACGCCTTCGCGAAGGGTGTCCAGAGTCTCGCTCTGCACACGCATCAATGAATTGTAGCGGGACTCCAGATGGAAGCGTTCGGTCACGTCATCGAAGAGATAGGTGACGCCGCCCTGCGGGTTCGGGCTGATGACTGTGCGCAGGGTCCGGCTGTCAGGCAGGTACCAGACCTGTTCAATCGTATCGACGCTCTGATAGGTCCGCATCATCTCCGCCTTCCACGAGCGGAAATCCGCCTGTTCGGGCAGGCGCTGTTCGGCGCGCAGGAGGTCGAGGATTTCAGAATCGGTCGGGTTCTGATCGAGGAAGGCTTGATCGAGCGACCACAGGTGGCGATAGGCCGTGTTGTGGAAGGTCAGGCGCTTGCCCCGGTCGAAAATGGCGACGGCGGTGGAAAGTTGGTCGAGGGTGCGCGTATGGGCGTCCATCTGGCGCGACAGGTCGGTGCGCACGCCCTCAAGTTCGGAAAGGTCCGTCGCCTGTCCCACCGATCCGCCTGCACAGGCGAGGTCGAGCACATCCATGAGGTTGCGGCGCCCGGCCACGACCGCGTGAACGCGCCCGCGCCACATATCGCCAGCAGCTCGCGCGGCGGCGGCGGCCTGCCGGTCGTCGCGGTCGAGAAGTTCGAGCTTGCGGGCGACTGCGTCCGCGCCATCCGTCGCCTCGACGGCCCGCGCATAGGCGGCGTTCGCCCAAGTCAGATCTCCATCCGCATCGCGCGTCCAGACGGGGGTGGGCAGAGCGTCGAGGAGGCTGCGCAGGGACTCGAGTTCAGCGCCGGCGGCGGCGTTGCTTTCGCGCAGGCGAGTCAATTCCAGCCGGTCGCCGGAAACATCGCGGATGCGAAGAACGGCCCGGCCTCCGACGGCGCTGCCTTCAGCTTCGAAATGGCGACCCTTGATGCTCGTCAGGGACAGGCGAAACCCTTCGCCTCGGTTGCGCAGACGATCGACGGCGTGTTCGAGAGCCTGAGCGCCGTCTGCGCCCAGCCATGAGCCAAAGGCCAGCGCATGGCGCGTGTTGGCGCCGTCGCCGGTCAGGCAGAGGTCGCCGGCGATGTCGGGCTCCGCGCCGGCGCCCCATGATATGAGGACCTGCGACTCGGAAGAGAGAAATACGTTGGCGCGATGCAGGTTTGCGCGAGCGTCGGCGAGATCCGCCGTCAGCATGGCCTCGCGCTCCCGCCAAGCTTTGCGGCCGGCGAGATGGACGAGGGTCGTGACGGTGGAGACGCCCACCAACGCGATCATGAACAGAAGCCCGATCATGGGCTGAGAGGCCGCTGCCTGCTGAACGGCGTCAGCGCCCTGCGCAAGCGCGCCCGTTGTCATCAGGGGTAAAGTGGCGAAGCGGGCGATTGGCAGAGCGATCCTGCGCGCCACGGGCGCGCTCGCGCAAAGGCGCGAAGTGTCCCCTGACCGCCCCGATCGTTCCATCGTGCCCTGCCCCAGTCCGGATCGCCGTGCGCCATGAGAGCGATACGGCTGCGAATCAGCGCACTTTACCCGTAGCGGGACTCCTTGAGGAAGTGGGTAATCAAACGAAATCGCCTCCGCGCGGAAACGCGGAGGCGAAATTCGTCTAATGATCCATGGGGCGCGGAGGCGCCGCCGATCAGTAGCGGTAGTGCTCGGGCTTGTAGGGGCCCTGCTGCGGCAGGCCGAGGTAGGTCGCCTGCTGGTCGGTCAGCTTGGTGAGCTTCACGCCGATCTTGTCGAGATGCAGCGCCGCGACCTTTTCGTCGAGGTGCTTGGGCAGGGTGTAGACCTTCTTCTGATAGTGGCCCTGCTTCGTCCAGAGCTCGATCTGGGCGAGGGTCTGGTTGGTGAAGGAGGCGGACATCACGAAAGAAGGATGGCCCGTGCCGTTGCCGAGGTTCACGAGGCGGCCTTCCGAAAGAAGGATCATGCGCTTGCCATCGGCGAATTCGATCTCGTCCACCTGCGGCTTAATGTTCGACCACTTGAAGTTGCGCAGGCCGGCGACCTGAATTTCCGAGTCGAAGTGGCCGATGTTGCAGACGATGGCGCGATCCTTCATGGCGCGCATGTGGTCGACGGTGATGACGTCGACGTTGCCGGTCGCGGTCACGAAGATGTCGGCGCGGGGCGCGGCCTCTTCCATGGTCACGACTTCATAGCCTTCCATCGCCGCCTGCAGGGCGCAGATCGGGTCGATTTCGGAGACGAGCACGCGGCAGCCGGCGTTGCGCAGCGAAGCCGCAGAACCCTTGCCCACGTCGCCGAAGCCCGCGACCATGGCGACCTTGCCGGCCATCATGACGTCGGTGCCGCGACGGATGCCGTCGACGAGCGATTCCTTGCAGCCGTAGAGGTTGTCGAACTTCGACTTGGTCACGGAGTCGTTGACGTTGATCGCAGGCCACAGAAGGCTGCCGTCCTTCTCCATGTTGTAGAGACGATGCACGCCCGTGGTGGTCTCCTCGGAGACGCCCTTGATGGCTTCGCCATTGCGGGTGTACCAGCCGGGGTTGGTCTTCAGGCGCTTCTTGATGGCCGCGAAGAGCACTTCCTCTTCTTCGTTGCTGGCCTTTTCGAGGAAGGCGACGTCGCCCTTCTCGGCGCGCATGCCCAGATGGATGAGCATGGTGGCGTCGCCGCCGTCGTCGAGGATCATGTTCGGCGTGCCGCCGTCAGCCCATTCGAAGATGCGGTGGGTATATTCCCAGTAGTCGACGAGGCTCTCGCCCTTGATGGCGAAGACAGGCGTGCCAGCGGCCGCGATGGCGGCGGCGGCGTGATCCTGGGTCGAATAGATGTTGCAGGAAGCCCAGCGCACATCCGCGCCCAGCGCCTTCAGCGTCTCGATGAGCACGCCGGTCTGAATGGTCATGTGGAGCGAACCGGCGATGCGGGCGCCCTTAAGCGGCTGGGAGGCGCCGAATTCGGCGCGGGTCGCCATCAGGCCGGGCATCTCTGTTTCGGCGATGTCGAGTTCCTTGCGGCCCCAGTCGGCAAGCTTCATATCGGCGACGGCGTAGTCGTGGGCGTTGGCGGTCATGAGAGTCCCATCCTTTTGAGCGTGGCGCTCTATAACAGGGGTCGAAGCCGCCCGCAACGCCATATAAGGACTTCTTTATATTATCCGGCGAACCTGAGGCGGGCCGCCGGGGTTGCCTGATCCATGGAGACGCAAGTGGAATTTCCCTTTCCCCTGCTGGTTTGCGATGTGGGCGGCACCAATGCGCGGTTCGCGCTGGTGCAGGCGCCGGGCGTGGCCCACCTCCCCCTCGCGCCTCAGCAAACCGGAGACCACCCTGGCCTCGCCGAAGCGGCTGAGGCGGCTCTGGCGGGGACGCGCCTGCGGCCACGCTCAATGCTCGTTTGCGCGGCGGGGCCGAATGAGGGGCGACGGATCAAACTGACCAACGCCGCGTGGCTGATTGATGGGCCGCAGACCGCGCAGGCGCTGGGGCTTGAGCAGGGGCTGATGTTCAATGATTTCGAGGCGCAGGCCCTCTCGCTCCCTACGCTGCGGGCGGAATGGACCCTCTCCATCGGCGCGCCGCGCGAAGGGGACGACGGTCCACTGCTGGTCAACGGCCCCGGCACGGGGCTTGGAACGGCGGCGCTGATCAGGGCGGAGGGGAAATGGCGGGCCATCGCCAGCGAATCAGGCCACCTCGATTTCGCCCCCGTCACCGACGAGGAGCGCGCCTTCTGGCCTCATGTCGAACCGGTGCTGGGGCGCATCACACCCGAAGCCCTTATCTCCGGGCCGGGCCTGCGGCGCCTGCACCGGGCGCGGCTCGCGGCGCTCGGTCACGCGCGTCCTGAACTTGGCGGAGTCGAGATCGTGGATCTTGCGTTGGCTGATCACGCTGGCGCCGAGGCCGACACCATCCGCACCTTTTGGCGTCTTGTCGCGCGTTTCGTCGGGGACATGGCGATCACCTTTTTGTCGACAGGCGGCATCACCCTCGCAGGGGGCATCCTGCCGCGCATCGTTCCGCTGCTCGACCCCGCTGACTTCCGAGCCTCTTTTGAGCGCAAGGCGCCTTACGAATGGCTTGTCCGCCGCATTCCTGTGCGTGTCCTCACGGCGCAGGACACTGTGCTCGCAGGCATGGCGGACATCGCCGCGCGCCCTCAAGCCTACGCCATCGATTATGCAGCGAGGCGCTGGCTTTAGGCCGCGAAGGACGCGGGCGCCTGCGTCAACAGCAGATAGAGCGCGTTCGGATCGCGGCTGGCGCGCAGCCTTGCGGTGAAGGCTGGGTCGCGCAGGGACCTGGCGATGCGCGAGAGCGCCTTGAGATGATCGGCGCCCGCTGATTCCGGGGCGATCAGCAGGAAGATCAGATCCACTGGCGCGCTATCCTGCGCCTCGAAGTCGATGGGGCGCTCCAGACGGGCGAAAACGCCGAAAATCTGGTCCACCTTGGCGATCTTGCCGTGGGGGATGGCGATCCCATTGCCGACACCTGTGGAGCCCAGCCGCTCGCGTTGCAGCACCACGTCAAAGATCTCGCGCGCGGGCAGGCCGCATACGGCGCTCGCCCGCTCGGCCAGTTCCTGCAGGGCCTGTTTCTTGGAGCTCGCCCGAAGCGCCGGGATGACGGCTTCAGGCGTGATCAAATCGGACAAAGGCATGCTGATCTGTCCCTGTGATGCGACGCGCATGGCAAAGAACGTGCCGTATCGAAAGATGTGGCGCGAAGGAGTTCACCGGATAGGAGTAGTCGTTTCGAGCGATGGCCCTTTAGGCGTGTGGGGCGGTCGGGTCAAGCCAACCGATGTTTCCGTCGGCCCTTCGATAGAGAATGTTCGTCCGGCCGCTGGCCGCGTGGCGGAAGACAAAAACCGGGGCGCCCGTGAAGTCAAGCTCCATCACGGCCTCCGAAACCGGCATCTGTTTGAGGCCAAGGGATTGCTCGGCGATGATGACGGGGTTGAATTCCCCCTCATCCATCTCTTCATGGTCAGGCGCTTCCAGGATCACATTCCGCACGATCTCGCGCGGCTCGTCATGGGCATGCCCGTTGGTGTGGTTGTCGCGGATGCGTTGCCGGTGACGGCTCAGGCGTTTCTCCAGCCGATCGGCCGCTTGATCGAAGCTGGCGTAGGGCTCCTGCGCGCGGCCTTCGGCGTGAAGGCTCACGCCCGAGGACAGATGCAGGGTGCAATCGGCGCGGTAGCCCGAACCTTCGTGGTCGATGATTACATGACCATTGAGCGGGCCGCCAAAATAGCGATGCGCCGCCGCTTCAATGCGCGCGAGTATATGTTCGCGCATGGCTGTTCCGATGCTGAAGTTCTTGCCGGATACGCGCAGCATGCCGCCACCTCGTCCAGTTGGTTCGCAGTCCGGCCCAGCCTGCTCCAAGTCCAGCTTTTACAAGTCCAGCTTTCAGTGCGCCGGGTCTGGCCGCCTGCGAATGCTTCGACACTCAAGGGTTAGGTTGACGCATGGGGGATGTCAACAGGCCGGAAAGCCAATAAAAATCGCGCCGCAGCGCACATTCAGCGTTGTTGCATCGCAAGCTTTTCGCGCCGCCGCTCGACCGACGAGGGAATGCGCAGGCTTTCGCGGTACTTGGCCACCGTGCGCCGCGCGATGTCGACGTTGGCCTCTTTGAGGCGCAGCACGATGGCGTCATCCGAAAGGACGGATTCGGGGCTTTCCTGGTCGATGAGTTGCTTGATGCGAAAGCGCACCGCCTCCGCCGAATGGGCCTCGCCGCCGGCTCCCGAAGGGATCGAAGCCGTGAAGAAATATTTCAATTCAAAAAGCCCACGCGGCGTCGCCATATATTTGTTCGAGGTGACGCGGGACACCGTCGACTCGTGCATGGCGATGGCGTCGGCGATCGTCTTCAGATTGAGCGGCCGCAAATGTTCGACGCCCTTGGCGAAGAAGGCGTCCTGCTGGCGCACGATCTCAGTCGCCACTTTCAGGATGGTGCGGGCGCGCTGCTCAAGGCTCTTGGTCAGCCAGTTGGCGTTTTGCAGGCAGCCGGTGATGAAGGTCTTGTCGGCGGCGTTTGTCGCGCTTGAGGAGACCTGTGCGGCGTAGGTGTGGTTGACCAGCACGCGCGGCAGGCCTTCGGCGTTCAGCTCCACGAGCCATGTGCCGTCCGAACCCTTGCGTACCGTCACATCCGGCACGACGGGTTGAATGGCTCCGCCGCCGAATGAGCGCCCGGGCTTGGGATCAAGGCGGCGGATTTCCGCGACCATGTCGGCGAGGTCTTCCTCGTCGACGCCGCAGAGTTTGCGCAGCGCCGGAAATTCACGCTTCGCCAGCATCGGAAGGTTGGCGACGAGCGCCTGCATGGCCGGGTCGAAACGGTCCTGTTCGCGCAGCTGAATGGCGAGACATTCGGCGAGATCGCGCGCGGCGACGCCGCTGGGGTCGAAGGTCTGCACAATGCGAAGCACAGCCTCGGTCCGCGCCACGGAAGTTCCGAGCCGGTCGGCGATCTCTTCAAGCTCGGCGCTGAGATAGCCAGTGTCCTCGATGGAATCGATGATGGCGTGGCCGATCATGCGGTCCATCGGATCGGTGATGGCGAGCGCCAATTGTTCAGCGAGATGATCGCGCAGGCTCAGGCGCGCGGCCACATAGGATTCGAGGTTGGCGCCTTCGCCGTCCTCGCCGCCGCCCGAGCCTGGCGAGCCGCTCCATGACGTCGCCGACAGGCCATCGGTCGAGAAAGCGCCATCGGCGCCGTTGTCGGAGGCGGGAGCTGAGCGGTCGCCGTCGAATGTGTTTTCGATTTCGGTGCCAAGGCTGGAGGCCAGCGCGTCGGCGTTGGTGGCGAATTCTTCGGAGGCCCAGTCGCCGTCGCGTGTGTCGAACGTCTCGCCGCCGAGGCTGGCGTCGCCTGAGCCAGAGAAATCGGCGTCGCCCGAAAAGTCCGCTTCACCACCATCGCCATCGCCGCCGAATTCCTGATCGGCGTCGCGGGTGGCGGCGGGTTCGAGATGGTCGGGCTGCTCCTCGGCGCGTTCAAGCAAGGGATTGCGTTCAAGCTCCTCCTCGACAAAGGAGGACAGCTCCAGATTCGACAGCTGGAGAAGCTTGATCGCCTGCAATAGCTGCGGTGTCATGACCAGGGACTGGCCCTGGCGCATCACCAACCGTGTCGAAATCGCCATCAGACTTTCACCTAGCGCCGCCTATAGCGCAGCAGGAAGCGGCTCGCTTTTTGCATAGTGCAGACGGCGGCGGATGGCTACCCGGAAAGTCCCGGAATTCCCCTGAAAACTGAAAGAGCTGGGGAAAGTCGCCCCGCCTACATGCGGAAGCTTTCGCCCAGATAGAAGCGGCGCACGTCGGGGTTGGCCACGATTTCTTCCGGCAGGCCTTCGGTCAGGACATGGCCAGAATGGATGATATAGGCGCGGTCGATCAGGCCGAGGGTCTCGCGCACGTTATGGTCGGTGATCAGCACGCCGATGCCACGCTGCTTGAGGTGGTGGACGAGGTCCTGGATGTCCCCCACCGCGATGGGGTCGATGCCCGCGAAAGGCTCGTCGAGCAGCATGAAGGAGGGATGGCCGGCGAGCGCCCGGGCGATCTCGCAGCGCCGTCGCTCGCCGCCCGAAAGCGCGATGGAGGGCGATTTGCGTAGGCGCTTGATGTCGAATTCCTCAAGCAGGGATTCGAGCTCCTGTTCGCGCAGCTCGCGGTTGGGTTCGCTCACCTCCAGCACCGCACGGATATTGTCCTCGACGCTGAGGCCCCGAAAAATCGAAGCTTCCTGCGGCAGATAGCCGATGCCGAGCCGCGCCCGGCGGTACATAGGCAGGGTGGTCACATCATGGCCGTCGAGCTCGATGCCGCCCTTGTCGGGACGCACGAGGCCGGTGATCATGTAGAAAACGGTGGTCTTTCCAGCGCCATTGGGGCCAAGGAGGCCCACGGCCTCGCCGCGCTGCACCTGCAGGCTCACATCCCCTACGACCTGCCGCCCGCCGTAGCTCTTGCCAAGATTGTGAACGCCCAGCGTTCCTTCTAGCCCATGTTCAGGCCGCGAATGGTCGTGCTGAGGCCCATCGCTGGAGTCGGATCCGCCCAGCCAGCCTCTGGGGCCGGCGCCGATGGGACTGGCGGAATTGCGGGTCACTGGATTGATCCTGATGGACTTGAAGGCCTATCGCTAGCGCGCGTCTGGCTATGACGCAACAGCCATGGCCATGATGGCGCCATCAAGGCGTCTTCGGGCGTGCAGGCTGAGCGGCTGCGGGTTTGCCCTTCTGGTCGTCGCCGCCGCCCGGGGTCATCAGCGAACTGACGCCGCCCGCGCCCTCGATGACCGCATGGCTGGTGGTCAGGTCGTAGATAAGCTTCGAGTCCGCCTTGCCCTTGATGATGTTGCCGCCCTGAGACAGGCTCACATTGCCAAGCAGCAGAACCTTGTTCGCATCCTTGTCATAGGTCGCCCGGTCGCCCATGCCGACCTGATCCTTGGAGACGATGGTGACGGGGCCGGACGCCTCCATGCGCTTGATCTGGTTTTCGCCGGTTGGCGGGGCTCCGGCGCCGCCCTGGATGGGGCCGCTGTTGAGGAAGATGATGAGCGTCGTCGCCTTCAGCGAGGCGTCGCCCTGTTTGGCCAGGACGCCCCCGGAATAGACAAGCTTCTGCTCCTTGTCGAAATATTCAAGCCGCGCCGAATCGATGCTGACGGGGGCCTTGGAGTCGCCGCCCGGCAGGACAGGGGCGATGAGCTTCTGGGCCATGGCCGGGCCTGCGCCGCCCGCGACCAGAACAAGGGCGAGCAAAGAGGGGAAAGGTCTCAAGGCTTTGTCTCCACGGCCTCATCGCCGCCTCTTGGGTGGAAAAGGGTGCGCACGTCGCCGTCAAAGACGATGCTTTCGCCGTTGCCGGTCACGGTGAGCGAGGCGGCGTCGATGGTGCCGCCGCTCATGACCACCGAGACGGGTTCGCGCGAGACGATGGCGCCGCTCTTGAAGTCGGCGTCGGCGGTGGTCATGCGGATGTCGTAGCCTGAATCGCTGCCAATATGGATCTCCTCGGTCATGTGGAGGAAATCCTTGCCGCTGTCATAGACGCCCCTCTGGGCGGCGACCTTCACCACTGCCTTCGAAGTCGTTTCGAACTTCGCCTCAAGCTGATTCAGTTCGATGACGTTGGGGGTGCGGATGTCCTGCACGCCGGAGGTGGCGCGCACATCATAGGGCCGCCCGTCCTGCCGGTAGCCGCTGAGCTTTGGCCGCTCCATGGTCACCCTTGTGCCATTGAGCGTGGTGCTGGCCAGCGAGAGGTCTGCAGGCGCCTTAGCGAAAGGATCGTAGAAGGCGCGGCCGACGAGGCCGATCGCAGCTAGGGCGCAGCCCGCGATGATGGCGATGCGCAGACGGCGCACCCGCGAGGAATGGGCTTTGGCCTCGCGAAACGCAGCGCCCCGATCCGGGCCTTTGAAGGCCCGGCGCGCTGCGGCGTCGGTTTCGCGCAAGTCAACCATGTCACCCTCTGCGGCCGGCTTGGCCGCATCCACCCTTGATGAAGGGTCGCCGTGGCGAGTTCAAGGCTACGGTGACGCTTATATCATTCGTGGGAGAATATGTCCTGATCGTTCCAGCCCAGCAAGTCGAGGGCGGCGCGCCTCGGCAGGAAATCGAAACACGCTTGCGCGATCTGCGTGCGACCCTCGCGGGCCAGCATCATGTCGAGCTTCTCGCGCAGGCCATGCAGATAGAGGACGTCGGAGGCCGCATAGGCGAGCTGGGCGTCGCTCAGGGTCTCTGCGGCCCAGTCGGAGGACTGCTGCTGCTTGGACAGATCCGCGCCCAGCAGCTCACGCACCAGATCCTTCAAGCCGTGGCGGTCGGTGTAGGTGCGGCAGAGCTTGGAGGCGATCTTGGTGCAATAGACCGGGCCGATCTCTACGCCGAAGGCGTTTGAGAGCTGGGCTATGTCGAAACGGCCGAAATGGAAGATCTTCGTGATGTTCCGGTCGGTGAGCAGACGCTCCAGATTGGGAGCGCTGGTCTGGCCGCGCGCGATCTGCACCACATCGGCCGTGCCGTCGCCGGGGGAAAGCTGCACGACGCAAAGCCGGTCGCGCTTGAGGTTGAGCCCGAGCGTCTCGGTGTCGAGGGCGACGCTCGTGGTGTAGCGCGCCAGATCCGGCAGATCGCCCTTGTGTAAACGGATGGTCATGCAGCCCCGCAAATGATGAGCCCGCCCGGTCTAGCGGGCGGGGCCGAGGAGGGCAAGGGTATGGGCAAGGGCGCGCTGGGTATTAGCGCCAGTGACCCTGATGCCCACGTCTTGGGCGCGGCGCGCGATAGACCTTCGGCGCCCGCGGGCGGGGGCCCCATCCGCGCCAGCCCAGCGGGCCGCCCCAGCCGATGCCGGGACGCCAGGCATAGCCACACCAGTAATAGCCCGGGCCACGCCATCCGTCCGGATAGAAGCAATAGCGCCGCCCGCCATAGACGAAATACTGGATATCCTGAATTGGAGAGGGGAGAAGCCCCTTGATTGGGTCCACCGGGGTCGCCTGCGCCTGCGAGCCAAGGCCTGAGAGGCCACTCAGCGCGAGGGCGGCTGCGAATAAAAAGCGTTTCATGGAAAACCTCCGTTCGGCGAATTCGAATCTATTCGCATGAAAGCTTGGCGGACGCATGGCGTTTGCACGCCTCACTCCTGATTTTTCCCGCCCTGCTCCCCATTGGCCGATGCGCGCGATCAGCATAGATTGGCCTAAAGTCGACCGACAAGGCGTGGAGGGGGAGGATGTTCATTTCAAAAGAAGGGCTTCGTGTCCTTGCCGTTGCGGGAGCGTGCCTCGCCGCCGCTGGATCCGCGCTGGCGCAGGATTTCTATGCGGGGCGGAACATTGAAATGGTCGTCGGCTATCCACCCGGCGGCAGCAACGATCTCTACGCCCGCCTCGTCGCGCAGTTCATCGGCGATCATATTCCCGGCCGCCCGCGCTTGGTCGTGCAGAACATGCCGGGCGGAGGCAGCCTGCTCGCGGCCAATCACATCTACAATGTGGCCCCGAAGGACGGGACCGTGCTCGCCGCCGTCTCGCAGGGCATTCCCTTGCAGGCGAGGCTCGGCCATCCGCAGGCCCGCTTTGATCCCGCAAAATTCAACTGGATCGGCCGCACGGCCGCTTCCTCCAACGTCACGATGGTCTGGCAGACCTCGTCCGCGCGCACATTCGCGGACGCTCTCAAGCAGGAGATCACGCTTGGCGCCACGGGGGCGGGCTCCACGGTCGCGCTCTATCCAAGCGTGATGAACGAGATCCTGAAGACGAAGTTCAAGCTCATCCTTGGATACAAGGGTTCGCCCGAAGCCATGCTCGCCATGTCGCGCGGCGAGGTCGAGGGGCATTCCACCACCTGGGAGGCTGTGAAGGCCGTCAATCCCGATTGGGTGAAGGATGGCAAGGTGCGCGTTCTCGTGCAGCATGGTTTGTATCGCCATGCCGATTTGCCGGATGTGCCGACCTCCGTGGAGTTGGCGAAGGACCCTGCCGATCGCGCAGTGATGGAAGTCATCATGAGCGCGGCGGAAGTGGGCAAAGCCTATTTCACCAGCCCCGCCGTTCCGCCCGAGCGGGTCACGATCCTGCGGCGCGCCTTCGACGCTATGGTGAAGGACCCCGCCTTCATCGCCGCCACACGCAAGCTCGGCGGCGATGTCGCCCCGATGCGTGGTGAAGAGGTGCAGGCGATGATCGGCGATCTCGACAAATTGAGCCCGGAGCTCATCGCCCGGGTCAAGGCCGTCTACAACGAGCAATAAGCCCATGTATTACGACGCACTCGAAAACAAACACGGCCTGAAGCACGATCCCTTCAAGACGCTCGTCACCCCCCGCCCCATCGGCTGGGTCTCGACTCTTGGCCGAAATGGTGTGGCGAATGTGGCGCCCTACAGTTTCTTCGCCGCGGTCTCGGAAAAGCCTGCCTATGTGATGTTCTCGGCGAGCGGCTCCAAGGACACGCGGCGTAATGCGGAGGAGACCGGGGAGTTCGTTTGTTCGGTCGCGACTTTCGCGCTGCGCGATAAGATGAACCTGACCGCCAGCACGCTCGGTCCGCAGGAAAGCGAATTCGCCTTCGCTGGCCTGACCCCGGCGCCCTCGCATTTCGTCAAGCCGCCGCGCGTGGCGGAAAGCCCTGCATCGCTTGAATGCCGTTATTTCAAGACGGTGGAATTTCCCGCAGCGAGGCCTGACGACAAGCCTCACGCCGCGGTCTTCGGCCTCGTGGTCGGCATCCATATCGAGGATGAATATATTCGCGACGGCATGGTCATCACCGACCTGATGCGGCCCATCGCGCGGCTTGGTTATCGCGATTATGCGGTGGTCGGGGCCGAGTCCATGTTCACCATGCCCTCGCCCCCGCCAATCAAGCGTTAGGGATCACCAACGGCGATAATAGCCGTCGCGGTAGTAGGGGCGCGGATAGACATAGACGGGCGCCGGACGCTCATAGACCACGATCGTTTCACGCGGCGGAGGGGGAGGCGTGATGATCTGGTTGCCGCGCGACTGCATGCACTGGGCGTAGACGGCGTCATAACGAGCCTGCGTCGATCCGCCGGCGGCGGCTGCATTGCCCGCGCCGATGGCGCTTCCAGCCAAAAGGCCCGTGCCCGCGCCGATGGCCGCGCCGGGGCCAGCCCGGCCCGAGGCCGCGCCGATGGCCGCTCCCGCCAGAGCGCCGACGGCCGTGCCGACGACTGCGCTTGAGACCGCCGCGTCATTGGCTGCGGCGCCCGGCGACTGGCCGCCGATGGCGCGCTGGGCTGCGGCGTCGCAGGCGTCAGCGTCTTTTTCATAGGCGGCTGAAGATTTGTTCGCTCCCGGGATGATCGTGAGCGAGGGCGCCGCAGGGCGGGTCGAGGCGCAACCGGCGAGCGATAGCGCGAGAACGCTGATGGAAGCGACAATGATATGTGATTTCAGCATTGGGGCGGCCCTTGTTTCGAAATCCATCGAACCGCATGCGGTGATTCGGTTCGCAAACATGGCTCAATCTATACAGGAAATTTTAACCATAGCTGAACAATGCGGGATGCCCCTTGGGAGGGCGCCGGTTTGACCGCGCCGCATGTTCGGCTAACATCGCCCCAATATCAGGCCGTATCGTTTCACGTCATCAAGATCGGCTACGCAACGCCAAGGGAGCGAAAGCCGACCAAATGAGCAACGACGCCTCGCTATTCCTGGACCTCGCCCGCAAATATCCCACGTCCTTCGATCTGCGCGATAGGGCGCGGCGGCTCATGCCGCGGTTCGCCTTCGAATATATGGATGGTGGCGCGGGTCCGGTCGATTTCGGCATCCGGCGCAATTGGTCGGCCCTCGACAATGTCGAACTTGCGCCCCGCTATGGCAAGGTGGCGCGCCCGCCCACTTGCGAGGCCAGCATCTTCGGCCGCGATTATTCCGCGCCCGTGGGCGTCGCCCCCATCGGCGGTCCGGGCACGGCTTTTCCCGGCGCCGAAACCTATCTCGCCAAGGCCTCGCAGAAGATGCGCACGCCCTATGTGCTGGGTCTGCTCTCGGGCATCGACGTGGAGGAGGCCGCGAAACTCGCGCCGGACGTGTTGTGGTTCCAGCTCTATCGTCTCGCGCGCAACAATCATCAGATCGGCCTTGACCTTACACGCCGTGCGGCTGCGGCGGGCGTTCATGTGCTGGTTCTGACCATCGACACGCCAATCCGCACCGTGCGTCCGCGCGAAACCAAGAGCGGCATCCTCAACCCCTTCAAGATCACCATGGGTCTGCGGCTCGACGCCATGTCCTCGCCGCGCTGGACAGCGTCATTGCTGCGCCACGGCATGCCGCGCTTCTCATCGCTCAGGCCCTATATGAAGCCGGGCGCTACTTTCGAAGAGACGACCGAATTCGTTCGGCGCGAACAGGGCGGCGCTTTCACATGGGATGAGATCGCGCTTTATCGAGACGTCTGGAAGGGGCCGCTGGTGCTCAAGGGCGTCTTGCATCCGGCCGACGCCCGGCGCGCCATTGACATGGGCGTCGATGGGCTCATGGTTTCCAACCACGGCGGACGCCAGATCGAAGCCTTGCCTGCTTCGATTGATATGCTGCCCGCCATCGCCAAAGAGGTCGCGGGCCGCGCAACCATCCTTTTCGACTCTGGCGTTCGCTCTGGCGTCGATGTCGCGCGCGCTATCGCATTGGGCGCTGACGCGGCCTTTGCCGGCAAGTCGTTCCTTTGGAGCCTCGGGGCTCTTGGCGAGATCGGGCCGGAACATTACATCCGCCTTCTCACCGAAGACCTGCGCGCAACGATGGGACAACTCGGTTGCACGAACGTATCTGAATTGCGCAATGTCGATCGCAGGCATGCGGGCCTGTGGGAGCGAGACAAGCTGCAAGGCTGATCGCGGCCCAAACATCGCTATGCGCTCGACCGCAAGTTGAGGGAGCTACGACGGCCGTCGACTGACGATGCAATATTTCAAATATTTGATGGCGAGCAGTCGACAGGCGCGCCATGCTGTTATAATTTTTCATAAGTCCCGTTGCTGAGCGCAAGACTCAGGGATCGGGCAGGGAGGATTGGTTCCACATAGGTCCGCCATCTGGCGCGCGCGCGAAGCGGTCTCATCCGCTGCAGCGTCATTGCGTGCAAGGGACCGTGGACCACAGGGAGGCAAAAATGCTGTGTGCGGAAGAAAATGAATTGCTCACGCGCGTCGGCCCTGGCACGCCGATGGGTGAGTTGATGCGCCGCTACTGGATACCTGCGGCCTTTTCAAACCAGATCGAAAAAGCTGATGGGCCGCCTGTGCGCGTGCGCCTCATGGGTGAAAATCTGGTCCTTTTCCGCGACAGTAATGGGAACCCCGGCCTCCTTGGAGAATATTGCCCGCACCGCACCGCCTCCCTTTTCTACGGACGCAATGAAGAAGGTGGTCTGCGCTGTGTTTATCACGGCGTGAAATTCGATATTCACGGCAAATGTCTCGATGTGCCCTGCGTGCCGCCGGGCAGCAATGTGAAGGATCAGGTCCGCGCGAAATCCTATCCCTGCATCGAGCGTGGCGACATCGTCTGGACTTATATGGGCCCGCCCGAGCATAAGCCCGAATTCCCCGATCTCGAATGGGCGCTCGTGCCTTCCGCCCAACGCTTTTCGACACGCCATATTCAGGAATGCAACTGGCTGCAGGGGCTTGAAGGCGGCTTTGATGCGAGCCATCTGTCCTTCCTGCATAGCGGCCTTGTCGATATGCGTCGCGGCCGCACGGATCATGATCGTCGCATCGTTCCGACCAAATACGAGGTGCTGCCGCTCGACTTCGGCTTTGTCGTCGCCGGTGGACGCGAACTCGAAAACGGCAACACCTCATGGCATGTCGACGTCATGCTGTTCCCGTTCCACAAGATCATTCCCTCGGTGCCGCTCGGCGCGCATATCTGGGCGCCGATCGATGATGAGAATACGATGCTCTACAGCATCAATTTCCATCCCGACCGCCCCCTCACCGATCAAGATCTCGAGCGTGAATTGGAATGGCGCGGCATTCACACTGACAATATTCCCGGCACCGATATGGCGAAGGCCAATCGAGCCAATGACTATATGATCGATCGTGAATTGCAGGCGAGCGGCAAATCCTACACCGGCATCCGCGGTCTTGGCGTGCAGGATTGCGCCATGCAGGAATCAATGGGACCAATCGCAGATCGCACGCAGGAATTCCTATTCGTTGGCGATTCCGGCATCGTGCGCATCCGCAAGCTGCTGCTGAAGGCGCTGCGAGATTTCGCCGATGGCAAGCCGCTCATCGGCATGGACCCCGCAGGCTATCGCGTGCGGTCATTCCGCCACGAATGCCCGCCCGGCGTGACGCTCGCCGAGGTGGTGAATGAAAAGATCCGGACCGACAAGTTCTCCGCCTGAAACAAATAGATACAAGGGAGTGAATGGAATGAATGGCGCTGATGTCGTTGCTCAAATTTTGAAACGTGAGGGGACGGAATTCCTGTCCTGCTATCCGAGGAACCCTCTCATCGACGCAGCGGCTCGCATCGATATTCGTCCCATTCTGTGCCGTCAGGAGCGTGTGGGCGTCGGTCTCGCCGATGGCTTCACGCGCATTCGTCGCGGCAAGAACAACGGCGTCTTCGTGGCGCAGCAAGGCCCCGGAATCGAAAACGCATTTCCGGGCGTCTCACAGGCCTTCAGCGAGAATGTGCCGATGCTGGTCATTCCCGCCGGCTACAATCTCAAGCGCCAATATAACCATCCCACTTTTCGTGCGGCGGAAGTGTTCAAGCCCATCACCAAATGGTCCGCCATGGCGCATCATGTGCAGGAACTGCCGGAGTTGTTCCGCCGCGCTTATCAGATCATGCGCAGCGGCAAGGGCGGCCCCGTGCTTGTTGAAATTCCCAATGAGGTGTTCGAGGCGGAGTTTGAGGGCGAGATCGATTACACGCCCGTCGAGCCGACCCGCGTCGCGCCTGATCCTGCCGCCGTCAAGCGCGCCGCAGCCATGTTGCTCGCCGCACGCAATCCGGTGATCTGGGCTGGGCAGGGCATTCATTACGCCGACGCCAGCGAACAGCTCGCGATGCTTGCTGAAATGATTCCCGCTCCCGTCGCCTGCACCAATCCCGGCAAGAGCGCCATTGCAGATGCGCATCCGTTGTCGCTTGGCGCGTCTACGCGCGTTCAGCCGCGCATGTATACGACCTTCATGAAGAATGCGGACCTCGTCTTTGCAGTTGGCTCGAGCCTCACTCGCACCTCGTTCGGTCCGGCGCTGCCTGTTGGCAAGAAGCTCATTCATTCGACGAATGACGCCAATGACGTGAACAAGGACATTCGCGCTGACCTTGGCCTTGTCGGCGATGCGCGTCTTGTTCTTGAAGCTTTGATCGAAGAGGTTGCGCGTCAGAAGAAGGGGGATGCGGGCCGTAGCCTTTCGGAGCTGAAGTCTGAAATCGCGGCGCAGAAAAAGGATTGGCTCGATGGTTGGGGGCATCACCTCAACTCCGAAGAGACGCCGCTCAATCAGTACCGCATCATCCGCGATCTCATGAGCACGGTTGACCGGGACAACACGATCATAACTCACGATTCAGGCAGCCCACGCAAGCAACTGCTTCCCTTCTGGCAGACGACGAAGGCGGGCAGTTATATGGGCTGGGGCAAGTCCACCCAGCTCGGCCACGGGCTTGGCCTCGCCATGGGCGCAAAACTCGCCTCGCCCGACAAGCTCTGCATCAATGTCATGGGCGATGCGGCCATCGGCATGACGGGCATGGACCTTGAGACGGCCGCGCGCAATGACATCGCCTCTCTCACGATCGTCTTCAATAACGCGGTTATGGCGGCCGAGCGCCATGTCATGGAGACCTCGACCGCCAAGTTCAACGCGATCGACGTCGGCGGCAATTACGCCAAACTGGCGGAAGCGCTCAACGTGACATCGAACCGTGTGGACAAGACGAGCCATATCATTCCCGCCATCAAGGAAGCGGTGGAGGTGACGCAGAAGGGCAAGCCCTTCCTACTCGAATTCGTGGTCAAGGAAGGCTACGACTTCACCTGACGCATGACTAAACAGGGCGCATTCCCCGATGAATGCGCCCTGATGCAAATTAAAATAACGGGCGAAGCCCGACAGGGAGGCTGACATGCGGCGCATGGCGATGAGCGCATTGCTCGTGCTTGCTTCGGCGATGAACGCCGTGGCGGCCGACGAATTTTACAAAGGCAAGACAATCACCATCATCAATAGCACGGGCAATGGCGGCAGTTATTATAATATCGCCTTGGCTCTTTCCCGGCACATGCCGAAATTCATTCCCGGCAATCCTGCTATCGTAGTGAAGAGCATGCCGGGCGGCGGAAACGTTCTCGCCACAAATTTCATGTATGTGTCGGCGCCGAAGGATGGCACCTATATCGCCACAATCAATAATTCCATTCCGTTGCATCAGGCGCTCGATGGGCGCGGCATTCAGTATGATGTGACGAAATTCAATTGGATTGGCTCGACCGGCACCTACAACTCCATCGCCTATGTCTGGGGCGACGCCGGGTTCAAATCCATTCAGGACGTTTTCAAGCACGAAGTCGTGCTTGGTGGAACAGGCGTCGGCTCCAGCATTGTGATTTATCCCGCAGCCATGAACAGTCTGCTTGGCGCCAAATTCAAGATCGTGCTTGGCTATAAAGCCACCAGTGAAATCGATCTCGCCATGGAGCGCGGCGAGGTTCAGGCGCGCACTGGAAGCTATACTGGCCTGCGCAGCGATCATCCGGATTGGCTGAGCGAAAAGAAGGTCGATATTCTCATGCAGATCGGCAGCAAGCGCGATCCGGATTTGCTTGACGTTCCGCTGTTGTCCGAGCTTGGCCGCAACGAAGAAGAGCATAAGATTCTTGAGTTGATCTCAGCGCCTATTTCGCTTGGCCGTCCCTATCTCGCGCCGCCTGGCGTGCCGGAAGACCGCCTCGCCATGTTGCGTTCAGCCTTTGATCAGACCCTGCGCGACGAGGCTTTTCTGGCCGAGGCGCGCAAGATGGACCACGAAATCGCTCCGCAGTCCGCGCAGGAAGTGGCCCAGATCGTCGAGGCTACAATCAAAGCGCCCCCCGCCATCATTCAGAGAGCGAGGGAAGTCATGGGCCCGATGGAGTGATGACGGGTTTCAGATAAAACCTTGCGCCCTCGCGCGCTTCAGTTCCTCGAAGAAGTCCGCAAACCCCTCACGTAGGGAATATTGCGGCTTCCAGCCGATATGCTTTTCCGCGCGCGAGATATCGAGCGGGAAGGTCTTGGAATGGGGCGGCTCGCCCGGTTCAATCTCGTATTCGAGCGCGGGCGCGATTTCCTTCACGGTCTTGACCACGTCGTCGAAGGGCGAAACGAAACCATTGCCGATGTTGAAAATGGTTTTCTCCGGCATGGGCGCCGTCGCCGCGCAATCCACCGCGCGGCCCATGTCATCAGCATAGATATATTCATTCGCCATTGTTTCGGACGCGGGAATGCGCGCCTTGCCGCCATCGAGTCCAGTGCGCAGCAACGCCTGCATCTTCATGC
This sequence comes from Beijerinckiaceae bacterium, assembly GCA_947455285.1. Taxonomy (GTDB): domain Bacteria; phylum Pseudomonadota; class Alphaproteobacteria; order Rhizobiales; family Beijerinckiaceae; genus Terripilifer. Next base: position 20,724 of record CANGOK010000005.1, read on the forward strand.
CGCCCGATGATCCCGCGAAGAAATGTCCGAACCCATAGACATTGGCCGGCCGCAGCATCAGCAGTTCGAATTTGTACAGCTGCTGATAGGCCTCGAGGATTAGCTCCTTTGCGCCTTTGTAATTGCCATAGCCGCGCCCCGCGCCGCGCGGAAAGTCCTCGGTCACCGGGCCAGTCACCTCCCGGCGCATGTCATAGACGCCGAAAGTGGAGATATGGACCAGTCGCTTGACCCCTGTGAGGCGCACGGCTTCTGCGACGTTCTTCGTGCCTCCGAGGTTGATGTCGAATGCCGCTGACAGGGATTGCTGCACCTTGCCGCCGATCAGGCCCGCCGTATGTACGACGGTCGTCGGCTTGTGCTGCTGCATCGCCTCTATGAGCGCCGGAAGATCGCGCACATCCTTGCGCGCGAATTCATAGCCGCTCTCGCCGAGCTTGAAGCGCAGGAAGCTTTCGCGCGGTTCGGGGTCGAAAAAAACGACCTTTTCCCCGCGTTTGATGGCGTGTCTGGCGAATGCTGTGCCGATCAATCCGGCGCCGGTGACGAGCGTTGTCATGTTCCGCCTATTTATTTGGTCAACATGCGGCGCACGGCCGCGACAATCTTCTCCGCATCAGGCGTAACCACCTTCTCCAGCGTCGGCGCATAGGCGAGGGGCGCGGAGGGGCGAGCCACACGTACGGGCGGCGCTTTTAGCGCATGCAGGGCATGCTCGGCGACGATCGTTATGATTTCTGAGGCGATGGAGCAAGTCGCCACCGCTTCTTCCGCTACGAGCAGGCGACCAGTCTTTTCGACAGAAGCGCAGATTGCGGCTGTGTCGAGCGGCACAATGGTGCGGGGGTCGACGATTTCGATTTCAATTCCTTCTTTGGCGAGCGTCTCCGCTGCGGTCAGCGCTTCGCGGACCATGAGCGAGGTCGCGACCACTGTGATGTCGCGTCCGGCGCGTTTCACATCCGCCTTACCGAAGGGGGTGGCGAAATCTCCATCGGGCGTGTCACCCATCCATTGCAGAAGTTTCGTATGGGTGAGGAAGATCGTCGGATTGTCGCTCTTGATCGCCGTGCGCAGCAAACCCTGCGCGTCAGCCGGGGTCGATGGCATCACCAGTTCAAGCCCCGGCGCATTGGCGAACATGGATTGTGGGCTCTGGCTGTGTTGGGCAGCGCCGCCGCCGCGTATGCCGCAATACATGTGAAACACCAGCGGCGCCTTGAGTTGCCCATTGGACATGAAACGGGCGTTGCCGGTTTCATTGATGATCTGGTTCCAGGCTTCGAATGCGAAGCTGGAGGTGCCGAAGTTGACGAAGGGCCGCATGCCGCAGACCGCAGCGCCCGTCGCCATGGCGGCGATCACGCTTTCAGATGTCGGCGGATCGATCAGACGATCCCCGTATTTTTCAAAGAAGGCCTCCTCCTGCTCCGCCGGCAGGCCGCGACCCACGATGAAGCTCCAGGCGCCGAAGACGGCGACGGATGGGTCTTGCTGCAGCGAATGACCGAGGGCGTCGAGCATGCCCGTGGCGAAAGTTTTGCGCGCCATTGTTATGCTCCTTCAGGCGAAGACGTTTTCGAGCGCGGTTTGCGCTGGCGGAAAGGGGCTTGCTTCCGCATAGGCGCGCGCTGCGGCCATCTGCTCTTTCACGCGGGCGTCGATGGCGAGAAGGCCGTCCTTCGTCGCTGCGCCTGAGCTTAGGAGCTTTGCAGCATATTTGCGGATGGGATCGTGGCTCCGCACCCAATCGTCATGTTCGCCTGCAATGCGCGTCTCGTCCCAGGCCAGCGTCACATCGGTTACGCCAGTGGTGTGTTCCGGCCGCATCTGGTGTGAGCCCGGCCAGCGCGCAAGCTGCGTCTCGATAAAGATCGGACAGCTGTCGGCGCGAATTTTCGCAAGAGCCTGCCGCACCGTTTCATGCACCGCCTCTGCGTCCGAGCCATCTACGACATGGGTTTCGATATCTAGGGAGGCCGGCACGTCTGTGAGGCGTTTGGCCGCCAGCATGGAGGTGATATGCGCGCCTTCCTGCGAATTGTTTTCGCAAAGGAAGAGCACGGGCAGCGAGAATTTCGAGCAATAGTTCAGGGCCTCGTAGCTGATGCCCTCGTCTAGGACGCCATCGCCAAAGAGCGCGACGCTGACGCCCTCGCCCTGTTGCTTTCGCGCGAAACCTGCGCCGACCGACATGCCGATGGAGCCGCCGACCATGGCTGAGGTTGAGCCGAAGCCTTTCGTCGGGTCCGTCATATGCCAGGTGCCGCCCCTGCCCCCGCACAGGCCCCCCACGCGGCCCATGATTTCGGCCAGCGCTTTGCCGGGATCGACGCCGCGCGCGATCATATGGCCATGGTTGCGATGGGTGGAATGGGTCACGTCCCTGGCGCCCAGCTGGATGAGCGCCGGCCCTCCAACGGCTTCGTGACCGATATAAAGATGGTTACGGCCGATATATTTATGAGCCGCAGCGGCGCTGATCACCTCTTCTTCGAAACGGCGCATAAGCAGCATGCGTTCGAGGAGCGCCAGCCTCTCGCCGCTTGTCAGGGACGCTGTCATTCTTTCCTCCCGATCTTTATTTTTTAAATTTGAGCGAAAGTCTAGAGACTGGTTGCGTCCTCGTAAAGCGCAAAGGGCCCCGAAAGAAGGCGCTTGCCGGTTTACGCCCGCGCGTTATGCTCAGGGAAAAATAAGGGAGGGAATGACATGTGCGGCTTTACGCGAGCCGCCCCTGTTGCGGGCGCTATTTTAATCGCCTCGGGCGTGGCGGCCCATGCGGCCGACCCCGCCGTGGAGGCCTTTTACAGGGGCCGCAATGTCGAACTCTATGTGGGTACGACGCCGGGCGGCGGCTATGATCTTTATGCGCGCGTCGTCGCGCGTTTCATCGGTAAATATATTCCGGGCAATCCCAGCCTTGTCGTCAAGAACATGCCGGGCGCAGGCCAGCTCACCATGTCGAACTGGCTTTATAAGGCGGCGCCGCGAGATGGATCGGTCATCGCCATGGCGCCGCAAGCGGCGGCCATTGAGCAGGCGTTGAAATCTGACGGCATTCAATATGACGCCGCGCAGTTTCGTTTCATTGGCCGCGTCGCCCCCGTAGTGGAAGTCACTTACACTTGGGGCGGCTCGCCAACGAAGACGCTTGAAGATGCGCGCAGGCGAGAGACCGTTATGGGCGCTTCGGGACCAACGTCGCCCACCTATTATTATTTGCAGGCTTTGAACGAGCTTGCTGGCACGAAGTTCAAGATCGTGAACGGTTATCCGGGCGGTGGCGAAACCAATCTCGCCATGCAGCGCGGCGAGGTGGAGGGCAACAGCAAGTCCTGGGCGTCGATGAAGGTCGATAATGCAGACTGGCTGCGCGAGAAGAAGGTCAATATCCTCGTGCAATATGCTCTTGAACGCGCGCCCGACTTGCCAGACGTTCCCCTGATGATGGAGCTAGGGCGAACTGAAGAAGCGCGCACAGCGCTGAAGGTCTTCGCCATGGGAAACGCGATGGGGCGCTCCATCGTCACGACGCCCGGCGTCCCGCCTGAACGTCTCGCAGCTCTGCGCGAAGCTTTCGACGCGACGATGCGCGACAGCGAATTGCTCGCCTTCACCCGTGAGAAAAACATAGATATCGGCCCGCCCTTGAATGGCGCGGGGCTCGACAAGCTTGTGGCGGAGACGCTCGCTTTTCCTGCAAATGTGCTCGCCACCGTGAAAAAGGCGAAGGGCGATTGATCATCGGCGCTGTTATGGCGCCCGCGCGAGGAGATGGTTCATGCGTGCATGGCGGTCGTTCATCAGCCTTGCCCTACTCTTCGCCTTTACGCCCATGGCGTGCGCCGATGAGGCCGAGGCTTTTCGGAATAAGACGATCACGCTTTATATAGGCACGGGACCGGGCGGCGGCTATGATGTCTACGGTCGCCTTATAGCGCGGCACTATGGGCGCTTTTTGCCGGGCGCGCCGAGCGTCGTCGCGCAGAACATGCCGGGCGCATCATCGTTGGTGCTTACGAATTTTCTCTATAACAAGGCCCCGCGTGACGGCACAGCTGTGGGTGTCATCAATCAGGCCATGCCAATGGAGCAATTCCTCCAGACCGAAGGGATCGCTTACGACTCCAATCGCTTCGCCTGGATCGGGCGTGCGAGCTCGGCGGTCGAGACGGGCATCGTCTGGCACACGTCTCCCATCAAGAGCATCGAGGATGTCTTCACCCGCGAAACCATTGTGGGCGGTACGGGGCCAACGTCATCCACCGTATTCATCCCATATCTTCTCAACAATCTCGCGGGAACGCGATTCAAGGTCGTCACTGGCTTCAACGGGACCAATGAAATCGGCCTCGCAATGGAGCGTGGCGAAGTTGAGGGATCGGGCACGCCGCTTGAGAGCTTGAAAAGCTATCGCGCCAACTGGGTGCGCGAGGGAAAGATTCGCGTCCTTGTGTTGTGGTCAGCGCAACGTGAACCCGAATTGCCGGATGTGCCCAGCATCGTGGAGCTCGGCCGGACGGAGGAAGCGCGTCGCATACTCAAATTTTTCGCCGCAGCCGACGATATCGGCCGCAGCCTTGTCGCGCCGCCTGGCATGGCGGGGGAACGCATCACCACCCTTCGGCGGTCCTTCGATGCGACGGTGCGAGATTCGCAATTTCTAGCCGATGCGCAGAAGTCCGGCCTCGACATCAAACCCATGACTGGCGAGGCGCTACAGTCCATGGTCGCGGAGGTCGCGACCTTTCCGCCGGACCTCATCGTGAAGGCGCGCGCCGCGCGAGAAGGGCCTAAGTGATCGAACCGCGATGGCGCTTCCTGAAGCCGCAAGCCTATGATAGGCGTGGGCCTAAATCAGCGGCAGCAAACGAGGAACGACATGCGCGCACTTTCCATGGATGAATCGCTCGCCATCATTCAGGGCGTGTTCCGCCATGCGGACGAGATGAAAGCGCACGCTCTTGCTGCGATCGTGCTGGATGCGGGAGGTCAGGTGAAGGCTTTCCTCAAGCAGGACGGCGCCTCGATCAAGCGGTTTGAAATCGCCCGTGGCAAGGCTTTCGCCAGTCTCTCGCTGAATCGTTCCTCGCGTCAGGTCCTGCAGAAGGCGCGCGAGAAGCCTTTGTTCATGGAGACGCTGCGCGCGATTTCCGACGGTCCGATTTTTCTTGAGGCTGGCGGCCAGTTGATCCGCGATAAATCCGGCGAGATCGTCGGCGCTCTCGGCGTCACCGGAGACGTCAACGAGGTTGATGACTTGTGCGCCATGGCCGGCATCCGCTCGGTGGGCTTCATGTGCGACGATGACTTCAGCGAAGCTGATTGCCGTCGTCTCAACATCAAGAAAGACGCGCCGATCAAGGATCCGCGCTGAGGGGTTTCACATGCGCCTGATTCCCGCTCTCGCCAGTCTTCTGGCAGCCATCCTTCCAATGAACGCTGCGCGTGCTGCCGATTCTGTTGAGGCTTTCTATTCTGGTCGCACGGTCGATTTCGTGATCGGTTCGGCTGCTGGCGGTGGTTACGGCGTTTACGCGCTCGTGCTGGCGCGACATCTTGGCAAACACATTCCCGGTCGTCCGACGGTTGTGGGGCGGTTGATGGATGGCGCGGGTTCGCTCACCGCCGCCAATCAGCTTTATTCACGCCTTCCCGCCGATGGCTCTGTGATCGGCGCTGTCTTCACCGGCGCCATTGTCGAGCCCCTGATCGGCGACCGCAGCAAGGCGCGGTATGATTCTCGTCGTTTCGGCTATATCGGCAGCGCCAACCGCGAGACCAGCATTTGCTTCGCGCATAAGGACGTTGGCTTCAAGGATTGGAGCGATGCGCTCAATCGCAAGTTGATCGTCGGAGGCGCCGGCTGGACCTCTTCGATCCGGCAATATCCTGCGGTTCTCAATACGATCCTTGGCGCCAAGTTCGAAATCATCACCGGCTATCCCGGCTCCAAGGAAGCGATCCAGGCTGTGGAGAAGGGCGAAGTGCAGGGCACTTGCGGCATCCAGCTATCGAGCTTCATGCCAACGAACGGTGGATGGATCGATAGCGGTCTGGTGAAAGTGTTCGGCCAGATCGGCTCGCGCGCCGGCGATCCCGCGATGAACAAGCTGGGCGTACAGAATATCTGGGACGTCGAGATGAAGCCGGAGGACCGGCAGGTTCTTGAGCTCATCTTCAACCAGAGCGAATTTGGACGTCCCTATATCACGCCCCCAGGCGTTCCGGCGGAACGCCTGAAGGCGCTGCGGGACGCATTTGGCGCGACGATGAATGACCCCGAATTCCTCGCCGACGCCGCCAGAGGCAAATTGCCTATCGACCCCATGGGCGGCGAGGAGTTCGCTCGCATCGTCGACAAGCTTTACGAAGTGCCGGAAGCCTATGTCGCTCGCGCCCGCAAGGCGCTGGAATGAGTGCGTTGACCCCTCTTGTCGTTTCGGCTTTCCCCAACGCCAAGGCCTTGCCGCTCTGGCTCGGCGAGACGCGCGGGATTTTCGCGCAGTATGGCCTCGCCTTGTCGATTGATCTGACTCCGGGCTCCGACGTCCAGCGCGAAAAGCTGATCGATGGGCGCATCCATATTGCGCAGGCGGCTGTCGATAATGCGCTGCAATTGATCGTTGAAGGTCATGATGTGATCATCGCCATGGGCGGCGAATCCGGCATGAACGACTTCATCGTGCAGTCGGATGTCGCCTCCTTCGCGGACCTGCGCGGGCGCGCTTTGGTCGTGGATGCGCCTAACACCGCTTATGCTCTGCTGGCTCGCAAGCTCCTGTCTCAAGCAGGGTTGAGGGCGGGCGAAGATTATGAGATCCGCCCGATTGGCAATGCGGGCAGGCGCTTCAAAGCCATGATTGAGGATCCGTTCAATGCGGGCGGCGTCATGAATCCGCCCTTCTCATCGGAAGCGAAGTTACGCGGCATGAAGAGCTTGGGGCGTCTGACCGATCTGCTTGGACCCTATCAGGCCGGCGGCGCCTTTCTCCTGCGTGACTGGGCGGAGAAGAATTCGCCGACGTTGGAAAATTACATCAAGGCCTATGTGCGCTGCGTGCGTCAGGTTCTCGATCCAGTCAATAGGACCGCGTCCATCGATCTGCTGAAGGTCAAATTGAGCTTGAGCCCCGATGTCGCCAGCGCTGCCTACGATCAATTGGTCGAACCCGGCTTCGGCTTCCAGATCGATGCGAAGCTCGATCTGCTTGGCTTTGCCAATATGTTGGCGACGCGGGCCGAGACGCAGGGGCGTGACGCGCGGCTTGAAGACAGGGCCTCTTATATAGATGAGTCCTGGTATCGGTGTGCATTGACTGATCTAAGCGCTGGAAATCCCGAAATCGCCTGAAGGTTCTACTACACGAAATTTATCGTTTATTTTTTCTAAACAGAATCCGTATCGTAGATACCAAGCCAGCATATAAGTATTAACCATCGGCCTTCTAAACAATGATTTATTAAACAAATATTCTGGATTTACGATTTTTTTACTACGAATAATGACGATTTTACGCTTGAGGCGGTCGAATTACATTTAAGCGAAGACCCTGCAGGCCGTTCACTATGCCAACGGTCACAGTGATTGGGCCGGCTCAGCGGCGCGGCGCCGTTGATTAGTTAGATCCAGGTGGAGACAGGTCATGACCGTCATCAATACCAACACAGGCTCGCTTTACGCCCAGCAGGCGATGAGCACCAACTCGCGCGGACTGGCCACGGTCATGCAGCAGTTGTCGACCGGCAAGCGCATCAACAATGCCGTTGATGACGTCGCGGGCCTGGCCATCAGCACCCGTTTGACCTCGCAGATCCGCGGCCTGAACCAGGCTGTGCGCAACGCGAATGACGGCATCTCCCTGATCCAGACGGCTGAAGGCGCCACCGAGCAGGTCACCAACATGCTGCAGCGCATGCGTGAACTCGCGGTTCAGTCATCGAACGACACCAACAACGACAAGGACCGCGGCTTCCTTAACGGCGAATTCCAGCAGCTGCGCTCAGAAATCGATCGTATCGCTCAGAACACCCAGTGGAACGGCGCGAACATCCTCGACGGCACGGGCGGAAATGGCGCTGACGGCACCTTCGCCTTCCAGGTCGGCGCAAACTCGCAGCAGACCATCGAGATCAAGCTGCCGAACATGCAGACCGGCATCGCTGATCCCATCTCCGGCACCACCGGCAGCGTCGCGCTGGACGTGACCTCTGCTGGCGTCGCCACCTATGATGTCACCAAAATGGCACCCGCGCTGACCGCTGGTGGTGCCTACGACACCGCACAGGCCGAAAAATACCTTGGCTTCATCGTCGAGGCGGAGGTCGCAAACAAGAAGTTTCAGTATCAGGTCACGCA
>CANGOK010000006.1 GCA_947455285.1 Beijerinckiaceae bacterium
GCTTCCTGCGTCGCCTTCAGATAGGCGCGCACTTCAGCAGGATTCGACTTCAGATATTCAGGCCGCGCCGCCACCACGGCCATGGCGTAGCCCTGTGACAACGGACCAAACTCCATTAGCGTGTGATTGCCTTCAGCCACCGCACGAAGATCAAAGGGCGCGTTGAGCAGCGAGACTGACGCGTTCTTGGTGGCGAGGGCCGCATAGCGGTTGGCGGCCTGCGGATCGTAGATCTGATCAATGCGCGCCGGATCGACATTGTTCGATTTCAGCCAATCGCGCCACATCAGCGTTTGCAGGTCGCTCTTGAACGCGAGCATTACGGTCTTGCCTTCGAGGTCCTTGGCGCTCTTGATCTCGGGACGCGCCACCATCGAATAGGGCAGGGTGTTGACGATGCAGCCCACCAGAGTGAACTTCGCGCCCTGCGCCAGCGCATTGACTGCTGTGTAGAGCGTGGGGTGGGCGATATCGAGTGAACCGCCGATCAGCTGCTGGACGCCTTTGACAGGCGAGCCCGTCATGATGATGTCGGCGTCGATGCCATTCTTTGTATAAAAGCCCTTGGCGCGCGCCACATAGGTTGGCCAATAGATCGCAGTGAGCGAATTGATGCCGATGGTCACGGTCTTGCCCGCCGCCATGGCGGGGGTGAAAGCGCTAGCGGCCATCGCCACGCCGGCGATAATGCTCTTCATCAAAGCCTTCATTCTTGCCTCCCTTGTCAGGTCTGAGCCTGTTTGATTCAGATTACGCCAGCCACGCGCGGCCGCGCGCATAAAGCGCTTCCACCTCGGGGCCGCGAAGGCCGGGCATGTCGCGTTTCACCGGCAGGCCGCGTTTGGTCTGGATATAGGCGAGATGCCTGTAGCCGACGGGGAAGCTTTGCAGGATCGCCTGATCGAAGGTGGGGAAGCGGGCGGGATCGAGCGCGTCGAAGCGATCCTTTTCATAGATTGGCTGACGTTCGACGATGGCCCAGCGGCCGTCGCGTTTTTCGAACAAGTCGTAGAAGCGCCCGGTGCAGACTACATCGCAATCGACGCCATCGACCTCGTCGCGCGATGAGATCATCATCTTGGTCTGGGCCACAGCGCGCGATCCACGCAACTCTATGGACGTACCGCCCAGAAAATGCACGCTGAAGGTCGTGCCGCCCTTTTCAAAGGACTTGCGCGCGTTGGCTATGAACTGCTCCGACGAGCCTTGGAACCAGGTGGCGTTCATGATGGCGCCCTCGTGCCAGCAGCTCCTGAAATTCTCCCAATCCCCGGAATCGCGCCAGATGGCCCAGCTTTCGATGCAGTCGCGAATCTGACGACGGTCCTCTGCCTCATTCATGTCGTTTGCTCCCTTGAAGCTGCGGATCGGCGCTTCGCCTTGACCCCAACCCTTATGGTCTTTAGCCTAACACGAAACGCCAATTCAGGGGAATGCGCGCGCGGGTTCATCCCGACGCGCCCGAGGAAACGTCATGTCGCCGATGCCCGAGGAGATCCGCCGCGCCCTCAAGGAAATGGGGCCGGGCGCGACGCTCGAAATGAACCTCGCCAGCAAGGCCATGTTCGCCCCGCTGATCCTGCCCATTGAAGGCGTGGTCGAGCAACTCGATCAGCCCTATGGCCAACATCCGCGTCATCAGTTCGACCTCTACGCCAAGCCCGGCGTCACGGGCGCGCCCATCGTGATCTATATTCCGGGCGGTGGATTTTCCGGCGGCGACAAGCGGCAGGATCAGGCCTTCTTCGGCAATCTTGGCCGCTTCTTCGCCAGCAAGGGCATGGTCTGCATAACAGCCAATTATCGCCTGTCGCCCGAGGTCTCATGGCCCGCAGGCTCGCAGGATGTCGCCGCCCTTGTGGCGCATGTGAAGGCGAATGCTGCGCGCCTTGGCGGCGACGCAAACCGCATCGTCATCTTCGGTCACTCCGCGGGCGCCGCACATGTGGCGTCCTATGTTTTCGACCCTGACCTTAGGGGCCATGAAGAGGTCGCGGGCGCCATACTCGCGAGCGGTCTTTATGTGCTGCGCCGTGAAGAGATGCGCCCCAATGTGGCGCTCTATTTTGGCGAAGACGAAGCGACATTCGAACGTCGTTCGGCGCTCTCGCATGTGGCGGGAACGAAGGTTCCGGTGCTGCTCAGCGTGGCCGAGTTCGATCCTGTCAGCCTCGCCACGCCAACCTTTGAAATGGCGATCGCGTTGACCAAGCGCGATGGCGCGCCGCCGCCCCTGTTGCGGCTCGACGAACACAATCACTTTTCCTGCATCTGCGGCATTGGCACGAAGGACGAACGGTTCTCCGGAGCCTTGCTCGACTTCATCGCCAAATGCACAGCCTGACATCGACATACGGAGGAAACGATGGCCGACAAGACCTATGAGAACATCAAGATCGAGCGCGAAGGCAATGTGACCTTTCTCGTGCTCAACCGTCCAGAGAAGCGCAACGCCATGAGCCCCGGCCTGCATTACGATGTGCAGGACGCCTTGCGTTGGCTCGACGACGACGCGCAGACCCGCGTGCTGGTGCTGACGGGCGCCGGCGACTCCTGGTGCGCAGGGCAGGACCTGAAGCTCTATTTCCGCGAGACTTCAAACAATCCCATGGAGCGCAAGCGTTCCAACGCCGCCAGCCACAACTGGCGCTGGGAGTTGCTGACCCGCTTCTCCAAGCCCACCATCGCCATGGTCAATGGCTTCTGCTTCGGCGGCGCCTTCACCCAGCTCTGCGCCTGCGACTTCGCCATCACCGCGGAAGACGCGACCTTTGGTCTGTCTGAAGTGAACTGGGGCATTCTGCCCGGCGGCATCGTGAGCTGGAACCTGACCGACATGATGCTGCCCCGGCACGCCATGTATTATGCGGCGACCGGCGAGCCCTTCGATGGTAAGCGCGCCGTTGAAATCGGCCTTGCCAATTTCGCGGTTCCGCGCGATCAGCTGCGCGCCAAGACCCTTGAGTTCGCGGCGAAGCTCGAGAAGCTGAACCCCTCTGTGCTGCGCTACACCAAGGAAGCCGTTCGCGCCGTGCGCCATATGAGCGCCGACGATGCGCGCGATTACCTCGGCGCCAAGCAGGATTCGCTCGCCCGCGCCGATAAGGAAATTGCGGACAAGGTGGGCATGAAGAAGTTCCTCGACGAGAAGTCCTATCGTCCGGGTCTTGGCCCCTATCAGCGCCCTGAAGAAAAGTAATCAGGCCCGCGGGCGCGCCCCTCGCGCGTCCGCTTTTTCTTGCGACGGACGGATCAACGGTGAGCCTTAATTCCAACATCGGGGCGCTGATGGCGCCGCGCAATGTCGTCCTTGTTGGCGCGTCGGATCGCAATTGGGCGCCGCGCATCTGGGACAATCTCAGGCGATTTGGCTTTGAGGGCGCCGTCTATCCCGTCAATCCCACGCGCGATGAAATCTGGGGCGTGCGTTGCTACCCCACCATCGCTGATCTGCCCGAAGCCCCCGACCATCTCGCACTCTTCGTTCCCAAGGAGCAGACGCTTGAGATTCTGGAAACGGGAGGCAAGCTCGGCCTGCGCAGCGCCAGCATCTATGCCGCTGGCTTTGGCGAGGGCGGCGATCCCGAGGGGCGCGCCCGCGCGCTGCGCCTCAAGCAGATTCTGAACACCTATTCCATCGCCGCGACCGGACCCAATTGCATGGGCCTCGCAGTCGGGCGTTCAAAGTTCTGCACCTTCCCCGATGAGCAGGTCGAGCCTCTGGCGCCGGGGGCGGTGGCGGCGATCACCCAGAGCGGCATGCTTGCGCAAACTTTCGCGCGTGGTCTCGTGGACGCTGGCCTGACGCTGGCCTATCTCATCTCCTGCGGCAATCAGACGGGCCTCACCTTCGCTGATTATATCTCCCATCTCGCTGACGATCCCGATCTTCGCGTCATCACCTGCTACATCGAATCCGTCACAGACGGCCCCGCTTTTCTTGCAGCGGCGGAAAAGGCGCGGCGCAATGGCAAGACCATCGTCGCAGTGAAGGCTGGCGGCTCGGAGGAGGCGCGCAAGGCCGCGCTCGCGCACACAGGTTCGCTCGCAGGCTCCACGGAAGTCTTCGACGCTTTTGCGCGTGATGTCGGCATTGTGCGCGTCGATAGTCTGGAAGATATGGTGGAGGCAGCCGCCTATCTTGCGCGCATGCCGCGCCCCAAGGGGCCGCGTGTCGCCATCATGACAAATTCCGGCGCCCTCAAGTCGCTCGCCACCGATGCGGCGCAGACCTATGGCGTACAGTTCGCCGAGCTCGATCCCTCGACCGAAACGCGCATGCGCGAAACGCTCGCCGACGCCACACTCGCCAATCCTTTCGACAGCAAGCGCACCCTGAAGCTTGATGAATATATGGCCTGCGTGCGCGCGCTGCATGACGACGCCAATGTGGATCTTCTGCTGATGGCGGAAGAATTGCCACGCGCCGCCGGCATCGAACGCAAGGTCAAGAACCTCACGGCGCTCGACGCCTTCGCCGCTGAAGCGACAAAGCCGGTCGTGGCCTTCGCCCCGGTCACGCTGCAGGAAACGCAGTACATGCAGACCATGCGAGCGGGCATGACGCATCTGCCGTGGCTGCGCGATGTGGGCAAGAGCCTGCGCACCGTGGCGCGCATCGTCCCTTCGATGCTGACGCCTGCGCTAGCGCCCCATGCGCCCGCCCCCGCACGCGCGTCGATCGTCGCTCATTGGCGGGCCAAGGCTGCGGCGCTGAGCGGCCTGACAGCCTTGAGCGAAGCCGATTCCAAAGAGCTGTTGGCGGCGTTTGGAATTCGAGGCCCTGCCGAGGCGATCGTCGCGACGCCGGACGAAGCTGTCAACGCCGCCGCGAAAATCGGCTATCCCGTCGTGCTCAAGGGCGTCTCCGCCGCCGTGCCGCACAAGAGCGATGCGGGCCTCGTGTTGCTGGGTCTTGCAGATGCAAAGGCTGTGCGTGATGGCGCGGCGCTCATTGCGAAGCGATGCGCTGCTTTGGGCGCTCCCCTCGAGGGTGTGCTGGTCGCCGAGCAGGTCAGCGGCGCGGTCGAGATCGTGCTGGGACTGCATCGCGATCCCGAGATGGGCCATGCGGTCATGGTGGGCATGGGCGGCGTCTGGCTCGAACTCTTCAAGGACGTCGCCTTTGCGCCGCCGGGGCTTGGCCTTGAGCGCGCAAAAGAGACCATCGCCCTCACGCGCGCCTCGCAACTTCTGGGGGGCTATCGCGGCGCGCCGGTCTGCGACGTGGAGGCGCTGGCGCAAGCCATGGTCAGCCTCGGGCGCGTGGCGTGCGAACTTGGCGATGTGATCGAGGCCATTGATGTCAATCCGATCGCGGTGCGGGCTGAGGGCAGGGGCGCCGTCGCGCTTGATGCGCTCGTCGTCCTGCGCCCGCCACAAGACTGAGGGATGAACATGCGTCGGCGCACCTTTCTCTCTGGCGTGTTCGCAAGCGTGGCGTCGCCCTCGCTGGCGCAGATGGACAAGGTCGCCGAGTTTTATCGTGGCAAGACGCTGACCTGCTACATCGGTTACGCTTCCGGCGGCGGCTATGACGTCTATGCACGCACCATCAGCCGCTTCATGCAGAAGCATTTGCCGGGCAATCCCAATATCATTGCGGTCAATATGCCTGGCGCCTCCAGCATGACGCTGGGCAATCATCTGGCCCGTGTGGCGCCGCGCGACGGTACGGCCTTTGGCGCAGTCAATTCGATGTTGCTCTTTGACCCGCTTTTCAACGGGCCCAAATCAAAGGCGCAGTTCACTGGCGGCGATATGACGATGATAGGCAACGCCGTCGTCTCCGCAGCCGTTCTTGTGGCGCTGAAGACATCGGGCGTGTCGAGCCTTGAAGAACTGCGCAGCAAGGAGCTTATGATAGCCGCCTCGACGCCTTCCGGTGACACTTACCTGTTGCCGCTCGCGCTTAAGAATGTCCTCGGCCTCAAGCTCAAGATCATCACCGGCTATCCCGGCACACGCGAAGCGGCGCTGGCGATGGAGAACGGCGAGGTCTTCGGCCGCGTCTGGGATATGGAGGGCATCAAGGCCGCGCGTCCGCAATGGTTGCGCGACGGCACGATCCGCGTCCTCGCCCAGCTTGCCCCCAAAGCCGACCGCGCTGCGCCGCCCGGCGTTCCGCTGGCGCGCGATTTCGCCGCGAGCGAAGATGACAAGAAGGTCCTCGACGTCATCTCTCTCAGCACTGCGCTGGCGCGGCCCTATATCGCGCCCCCGGGCATTCCCTTGGAAAGGGCGCAGGCATTGCGCGACGCCTTCTGGGCGACGATGCATGACCCCGAGTTTCTCGCGGAGATGGAGAGGCTGCAGCTCGCTGTCGATCCCGTATCGGGGCCGGATATGGAGAAGTTGCTGAAAGAGGCCTATGCTCTGCCTGATCCGCTTGTGCAAAGGGTGCGCAAGGCCCTTACGAACGAAGGCTGAAGCGTCATGACTGAAGGCCGCGACATCGTCATCGTCCATACGTCAGACGTGCATGTCGATAATGACTATACCGCCCGCGCCCATGGAGGCGACGGCGCGACGCCGCTCGTGCGCGTACTGGATGCGGCTCGCCATCTTCAAGCCGATATGGTGCTGCTCTGCGGCGATACTTTCGATTGCCACAAGATCCCGAAGTTTCTTGTGGAGCGGGTAGGTCAACTCGTGCGCGAGGCGGCGATACCTGTGGTGTTGCTGCCGGGCAATCATGACCCAGCGGTGGACGATAGCCTGTGGCTGACGCCTGCGCTCGCCGAAGTCGAAAATCTTCACGTGCTTGGCGTGCGCCATGACGAGGCCGTGCATTTCCCAGATTTCGATCTCGAGGTCTGGGGCCGCGCCCATCGCGACTACAGCGATATGATCCCGTTCGAGACCATTCGTGCGCGCCGCGCCCGCTGGCATGTCGCCATGGCCCATGGCCATTATGTGCCCGAGCCCGACCGCGTCACGCGACCGCGGCCGTCCTGGCTTATCGGCGATGAAGAAATCAGGGCGACTGGCGCTGACTATCTGGCGCTTGGTCATTGGAACAGGGCCGTGCAGGTCGGCTGTGGCGCAGTGCCCGCCTACTATTCCGGCTCACCAGATTATGCACGCACAGTGAATGTGGTGCGCTTGCGGGCGAGCGGCGGCGTCGCGGTGGACCGCCATGATCTTCATTGGCCTGAGCCGCATGAACATTGAAAGGGAGAATGAAATGGCAAGCCAACCCACGCCGATCCGCCGCATCATCACCGGCCATGACGCCAACAACAAAGCGAAGGTTCTGATCGACGGAGCCGCGCAGAATTCCCGCAGCAACCGCCCCGGCCAGTTCACCACGCTCATGTGGTGCACCGATGAAATGCCTGTCGATATGTCCGTCGGCGAAGACGTCGAGGACATGGGCGCGCGCAAGCTCGGCACCTATCCGCCGGTTAATGGCACGCGCTTCATGATTTCGGAATATCCGCCGAACAATAACCCGGTGATGCACCGCACCGAGACCGTCGATTACATCATCATCCTGTCGGGCAAGATCGACATGGAGCTCGACGATGGCGAGACCGTCACCATGGGGCCGGGCGATGTGATGGTGCAGCGTGGAACCAACCATGCCTGGATCAACCGCTATGACGAAGTCTGCCGCATGGTCTTCGTGCTGGTGGACGCCAAGCCGCTTGGCTTCACCGAACATCTGCGCTCGCGTGACAACGAGCACAAGCAGCTGGCCGAAGGCCACAAGTAATCAATGAAACGGGGCGCGGTCCGGGGATCGCGCCCCTTTTGAATTAGCCGCGCTTGTAGGGGCCAAGGTCCTTCAACGCCGCCTCCACGAAAGACATGTCGACCACGTCCTCCACGGTCGCATTGCCTTCGATCCAGCCCTGCGATTTATAGACTTCGTAGTCTTCCTTGAGGGTTGGAATATCGACTTTTCCATCGGGGTCGATGCCATTGGGGACGATGGTGCGATAGACCTGCGGGTCCTTGATCGGCGTATATTCGGTGAGGACCTGAATGATCTCCTCCGCATTGTCGCCTGCGAGTTTCCCGTCTTTCAGCGCGCCGTAATAATAACGCACCGCCCGCAGATAGGCGCGCATGAAGCGAACGCCAAGGTCGCGGTTGGCGGACATCTTTTCCGAGAACAGGATCTGCGCGATGGCGTGATGAGGGCGCGTCTTGTCGTCGGACGTCGCTTCCACTGCAAAGCCTTTTATAATTGCCAGCGTGCCCGAAGGCTCTGTCGTGAAAGATGCGTCGATGGAATTGTTCTGGAACGCCAGCACATGGTCCGGATAGGACATGTCGACTGTCTCGATGTCCGAATATTTCAGGCCCGCGATTTTCAACGCGCCCCACAGGCTGCCCCAGTTGCTATTGCCCGGACCATTCATGGCGATCTTCATGCCCTTGAGGTCCTTCAACTCCTTGAAGCGTCCGCTTTCAATGTGCCGCTTGGCGATCAGACATTTGTTGACGCCATAGCCCGGCTGCGACGACGCCTTGTCGGCGACGATGCGCAATTTGATCCCGCGCGACACCGCGTTGTAGAGGCCCGCTGACACCGAGCCGCCGCCGACATCGAGCTGGCCTGCACCCATCGGAGCCACCATATTCGCGGCGGAGTTGAACGGTGACACCTTGATCGCGATGCGCTCTTCCTTGAACCAGCCCTTCTTGTCCGCGAGGAAGATCGAGACGTCGCTGGCGGAATTGGCGGAGCCAATGTTCAGTTCTGCGATGGATTGCGCGATGGCGGGCATGGGAAAGGAAGGCGCGGCGAGCGCGGCGCCGCCGGCAAGAATTTCGCGACGGCTGATGAATGTTGGCTTGCCGATCATGATTCCCTCCTCAATGACCTCTCTGGATCTCAGGGGGCAGTCTAGCGGCCTGTCGCAAGCTTGCAAAGAAAAACGCCGGACTCGATGCAAGCCCGGCGTTCGATTCTGAATATGCGAATTCGGCTTACTGGCGCTCTTCGCGATAGATGCCGAGCTTCTCCTGCGCGCTGCGGTCGGAGAAGGTGAAGTAGATCGCGTCCTTTGAAGCGCGCACCTTCTTCCAAACCCACGAAGGCACGCCCACCACATCGCTTTCGCCTGCGGTGAAGGTCTTGCCATCGAGTTCGAGGATGAGTTCGCCCTCAAGCACGACGATGGTCTGGCCGTCCGTGGCGCGCATGGGCTTGGTTTCGAGCCCCTTGGGCAGATGAGACAGCCAGGCGGCGATGGTGGGCATGGCCCAGTCGCCGTTCAGCGGGTTGAGGTAGCGCAGCGCATAGCCCAGATGGGCGTCCGGCTTGGTGTTCTCCGCAACCTGCATCAGCGAGGGGCGACTGCGCGCATAGGAATAGTTAAAGATCGGCGTGGTCAGGCCGAAGGGCGAATGAGGCGTCATGGGGCCAAGGCCTGAACCGAACTCGGACACCGACTGTCCTTCAGCCTTCGTCAGGATCTGGCTCTTGTCGTTCATGTGGTCCATGAACGCCGCCTCGTAGAAGTTGACCATGTGCAGGTCGAGGCCATCGACCCAGATCACCGGCGAGTGGTTTTCCTGCCCGTGGTCGTGCCAGCCCATGCTGGGTGTGATGATGAAGTCGCCCCGTTGCATCGTGGTCTTTTCGCCAGCGACGGCGGTGAAGCCGCCATTGCCTTCAAGCACCATGCGCAGGGCCGAGGCGGTGTGGCGATGGGCGGGGGCGATTTCGCCGGGCATGATGAGCTGCAGGCCCGCATACATGGTCGCGGTGATGCGTGAGCCGCCCGGCATGGCCGGGTTTTCGAGCACGAGCACACGGCGCTCGGCCTCTTCGGCGGTGAGCAGATCGCCTGCCGCCATCAGCAGGGGCTTCGCCTTGGCGAAGTGCCAGACATGGGGGACGAACTTGCTCTTGGGCTCAGTCGGAACGAGGCCCTTCAGCACTTCCCACAGGGGCGCGAGGGATTGGGGCGTCAGGGTGTCGTAGTAGGACTGGCGGGCCGGTGAGACGCCCTCGGCGGCGGTTTGCATGGGAAGCTCCATCCCTGATGGTTTATTCGGGACCAAGTCTATCACCGGGCCAACGCGCTCGCAAAGGAAACAGCCTCCCTTTTTGGAGGAGGCTGCATCGTCGCGTTGGTCGTGTTTGGGATCAGGCCGACTGGCTTTGCGGCTTCTCGATGAAGAAGACGAACATGTTCGCCAGCACGATCGTGAAGGCCATGAAGTAGAAGGTCGAGATCAACCCGAAGTTGTCGGCGATCCAGCCGCAGACCACGAGGCCGAGCGAATTGCCGACCGCCTGAAAGCCGAACAGCAGGCCGATGGCAGAGCCGCCCATGCCCTTTGGCGTCGCGTCGAGGGTCCAGGCCTGCAGCACGGCGCGGATGGCGAAGAGGAAGAAGCCCAGAACCGCCACGAAGAAGACGAACAGCGGGGTGCCGCCGGTGAAGATCATCATCAGGATGACGACGGCGGTCATGGCCATGCTCGACATCATGATGCTGCGCGGGCCGACCTTGTCCGACATGGCGCCAGCGACGGGCGAGGCGACGAAACCGGCAAGCTGCAGCGCCATCATGGCCGCGCCGATGGCCCAGGGCGAATAGTCCATGACATTCGCCAGATAGAGCGGCACGAAGACCATCAGGGAGCCCTGCGTCATCGAGCGGAACGAGGAGCTCGTGGCCAGCAGCATCATGGTGCGGTTCTTCAGAAGGCCGCCGAAGCCCTGCAGCACGCCCTTGAAGCCGATGCCCTTGTCCGCGGCCTTCTTGCCGTCCATCTGCAGCTTCCCAAGCCACCAGAAGATCGCGGCCGCCATGACGATGCCGGGAATGACGTTGAAGATCATCACCTGACGCCAGGTGAAGTTGAAATCGAAGGCGATGCCGCCGATGACCGCGCTGCTGAGCAGGACGCCTGCAACAAGCGGCGCCACGGCGTCGCCCACGTTGCCGCCCATGCCATGGATCGACACGACGAGACCTTTGCGCTCCGGGAAGCGGTTGGCCAGCGTGGGGATGGCGGTGGGGTGCCAGATTGTGTTGCCAATGCCGATAAGAATGGCGCAGGCCAGCAGCATCCAATAGGCGTGGCTGACTGCCATGATCATGTAGGGGAAGCCGATCCATGCCAGCGAAAGGGCCATGAGCAGGCCCTTGCGGCCAACCGAATCCACGATCATGCCGCCAGGGATGTTCGACAGCGCGCCTGCGAAAGCCTGAGCGGCCGTGATCGAGGCGATCTGCGTATAGGAGAGGCCGAGTTCAAGGCCGATGACGGGAGCCAGCACATAGAAGGTCGCCGGATACCAATGGGTCAGCGCGTGGCCGATGGTGATGAGCCATACTTCGTTCAACGAACGCTTCGCCTCGGTGTCCGGGGCCGTCGCCACTGCCGTCATGCGGGAAACTCCTGATAATTGAATAAAAGCGTCGCTCGAATCGTGCCGAGCAGCCCTCTCTCGCTATTCTTAGTTCTCTACACATTAATGTGAAGTGAGCGGGTCGGCAACGCTTTCGCGCGCCGACCCGCTGTTTCTTCAGAGTTCTTTGCCGAGAAGCCGGTCCAGCGACCACGGTCCGCCGCCGCGAAGCGCTATTGCGAAGCACATGAAGCCCCACAAGAGCACAAATTCGTAGCCCTTGTTGAGCCAGCTGAAGCCATTGCCCCAGTAGATCACGAAGGTCAGGAAGGCCATTTCGATGGCGTTGGCCGCCGCCCAGAAGCGCGTGAACAGGCCCAGGATGATGCAGAGGCCGCCGACGCCTTCGACCGCGAACAGGAGATGGGAAAGCGCGAAATTATAATCTGCGGCCCAGGGCATCGTCGCGTCGAGGGCCTTGGTCTGGGCCTCCATGCCACGCAGCCATTTGCCATAGCCATGGACGAGCAACACCCAGCCGACGCCGAAACGCACCACGACCCATGAAAGCGGAATGGCGTAATCGTAGAGGCGGCGAAGGCGCGGAATGAAGAGTTCGGGCTCCTGGCCCGGCGGCGTTCTCATGTGTGTTTTCCCCCTTTGCCGAGCGACGATGCGCCGCCCGGCATAGGTGGGAGTTTTGCTTTACTTTTTAGCAGGCTGCAACTGAACGAGCGTGGACAGCTGTTCTTTCGTCAGCGGCGCCGGAATGAACTTCAGCTTCACCGCATCGTCATTCATTTCCACGATGCCGTCCATCTTGTCGGGATTGGCGCGGTCCTTCTGAACGAATTCATCGCGGGTGCGGATGGCGATCTGATCGGAAACCTCAGCCCATTTGGCGTAAGCCTTGATGGCGTCGGGGCTCGACCATAGCCATTCGATGGTTTCGCGATAGGCTGCCATGTAGCGGGCCATTGCGTCGGCGTTCTTTTCGAGCGATCCGGCGTTGGCGAGGATCACGCGCACCGGCTGATTGCGGAATTCTGGAACCTCATCGCCCTTGGCGAGCACGCGGATGCGTCCGCTCTCGAGTGCATCAAGCACCAGTGGGGGCGCGGTCCAGCCGATGTCGACCTGTCCGCTCATCACCTGCGTGAATGTCGTGGGCGGGCTGCCGGTGGCGGTCGGCTTGGTGTTCACTCCAGCCATCTTAGACAGCGCCATGACCATGACCTGCGTGGACGAGCCCGTGGTCGAATAGGCCATGGTCTTACCCTCGGCGTCCTTCATTGTCTTGAGGGGCGAGGCGGCGGGCACATACCAGAACTCATAATAGCCGCGCATGGTCGCGCCGAGGATGCGCACGGGCGCGCCCTTGGCGAAGGCGCCCATGACGCCATAGGTGCCGACGCCGATGCCGATGTCCACGCTGCCGGAGATCACGGCCTGCTGGGTCTCGCCGCCGCCCTGCGTGTAAAGCACTTCAAGCTGAAGGCCATGCTTTTTGAAAATGCCGGCGTCCTGACCGAGTTCGGAAACGGAGTTCTCCCAAACGCCGCGCTGGCCCACGGCGACTTTTAGCTTGTCTTGCGCAAAGGCGGGCAGGGTCGCGAGGGTGGCGAAGGCGCAGGAAAGCGCCAGTCTGGCGAAAGTCTTCATTGTTTGTCCTTTCGAAAGAGGCGGTGAATGCGGTCAGTCGCCGATTGGCGGGGGATCGTAGAGCCAGGCCATGGATTCCATCGCCTCTTTTTGCGTGCGCGCGCCAAGCACCGCATTGCGCAGATCGCGCACGGCGTTGGATGCATGATAGGCCTCTCCGTAAAGCCGCGCAGTCAGCTGCACGCGTGCGGTGCGCAGATAGCGCTCTTGCTGATAGGCGAGAAAGGCGCTGGCGTCATCGCCCTTGGAGAGTTCGATCTTGCGCGCAAGGCAGACCGCGTCCTCAATGGCCATATTCGCGCCCTGCGCGAGATATTGCAGCATGGGATGGGCGGCGTCGCCGAGCAGGGTGATGTTGCCTTTGCTCCAGTCGCGGATCGGGGGACGATCGCAGAGCACCCACATGCGCCAGCTCTCGATCTTTCCGAGCAATGTGCGCACGGGTTCGCAGGTTTTGGCGAAACGCTCGTGTAGCTCCGCAGGATCGCCATAGGCGTCCCAGCCTTCGGCGAATTTGTTCGAGTGGAAGACCGCCACGAGATTATAAAGCTCGCCGCCGCGCATGGGATATTGCACGAGATGGGTCTTTTCGCCCGCCCAGATGATCATGGCCCAGGCGCGCAGCTCCTCCGGCATTTCCTTGGTCGGAAGCACCGCGCGATAGGTGACGTGGCCGGAGACGACCGGCTTGCCGTCGCCGACGATCTTCTGCCGCACGACGGACCACAAACCATCAGCGCCGACGAGCGCCTTGCCCTCGTAAGTTTCACCCGTCTCGGTGCGCACCGTGACATGGCTGCCCTTGTCATCGATGTCCGACACCTTTTGCGAGGTCTTCAAGGTGATGAAGGCGGGATATTCCTTGCAGGCGTCGAGCAGCGCGTTGTGCAGGTCGGCGCGATGGATCACCGCATAGGGATGTGTGAAGCGGTCGAGAAATCTCTCGTCAAGATTGATGCGCGTCACCACCTCGGCGGTGATGGCGTCGCGCATCATCAGATATTCTGGAAACACCGCGAGCTTGCGCACCTTCTCGGTGATGCCGAGCTTTTCGAACATGCGGAACACATTCGGCCCGAGCTGGATGCCCGCGCCGATTTCGCCAAATTCGCTCGCTTGTTCGAGCAAGAGGCTGCGAAAGCCCTTGCGGGCCAACGCCAGAGCGCAGGCGAGCCCACCAATGCCGCCGCCGATGATGACGTAGGGAAGATCCTTATTCGCCATGGTCTCTCTCCTTACTTCAGCTGCGTCAATTGATGGGCGCAGGGGCCTTAGCCCGCGCGCACCTGCACCTTCATGGCGCCGACCTTCTCGATGCTTGCGTTGATCGTGTCGCCGGGAACGACGCGGTTCACGCCTTCGGGCGTGCCGGTCATGAGGATGTCGCCGGGCTGCAGGGTGTAGAAGGTCGAAGCCCAGGAGATGAGGTCGCGGACCGTCAGGATGAGGTCGCCCGTGTTGGCGTTCTGCCGGGGCTCGTCGTTGACGGTCAGCACCATCTGCTGGCTGTTAGGCTCGCCGACTTCATCGGGCGTCACCATCCAGGGGCCGAGCACCGTGAAGGTGTCGAGCGACTTGCGCAGGCTGCGCTCTTCCTGACCGCGGATCGTCATGTCGAGGCCGATGCAATAGCCCGCGACATAGTCCAGCGCGTCTTCCTTCGACACATTGCGCGCGGGCTTGCCGATGATGGCGACGAGTTCGATCTCGTGATCGTTGCGGCGCTCGGGCATGCTCACGGCGACGCCTTCGGAGGCGCCGACGATGGAGGAGGTGGCCTTGAGGAACAGGCCGATGGTCTGGATCTCAATCACCTTGCGGTTGAAGTTGATCTCGACGTCATTGCGCGACTCTTCGAGATGCGCCTTGTAGTTGACGGGTGCCGCCACGACCTTGCCGGGATTGGCGACGGGGGGAAGCAGCTTCACCTGAGCCAGCGGAATCGCCTTTGCGCCCTTGGCGGCTTCCAGAATGCGCGGCTTCAGCATTTCGAGGTTTTCGATGAGCTGATCGGTGCTCGGCAGCGGATAGCGATAGGCGGGCAGGGCGTCCAGCGCGGCGGTGACGTCGAGCACCTGATCGCCCTGCACGAGGCCGAGGCGGTTGTCATCGAAGCGGCAGATTTTCATTCACGTCTTCTCCAATAGGTCCGCTATGCGGATGAATATCGATCTCAGAGCTTGCCTTCGGCGCGCATGCGCCAGAAATCCCAGGCCCGGTTGATTTGCGTCGCGATGGTGCGCGTGGTCGTGACGAGTTCCTTCTCGTTGAGATAGGTCACTTCGCCCATGCGCATCGCCTCGGACTGAAGCTTGGCGTTCACCTCCGTATAGACCGCGCGATAGACGACTTCGCGTAGGTTGGAGGCGACGACCGTCGAGCCATGGCCGCGCATCAGCACGCAGGTTCCATCCCCAAGCACCTTGGCGAGCGCAGCGCCCAGCGCGTGTGAGGTGATGAGAAGGTCATTGTCTTCGCCTGCCGTGTCGCGGATCTCGAAGATCGGCGTGCAGATCGGCAGGAAGCTCGACATATGGCAGACCGAGCGAAACTTCGCCGACTTGACGATGCCGAAGGGCACGACGGCAGGCGAATGGCTGTGGACCACCGCCACCACATCGGGGCGCGCCTTGTAAATTTCGCCGTGGATGAAGCGCTCCAGATAAACTGGGCGACCATTGGCGTTCAGGGGATTGCTGTCAGCGTCGAACTCGACGATGTCATCCGTGGTGACGAGAGCGGGCGCCATGTTGCGCGCGAGCAGGTAGTGGTTCGGATTGGCGTCGCTGCGCACGCTCACATGGCCGAAAGCGTCGACGACCCCTTCGCGAAAGAGGATGCGGTTCGCCACCGCCAATTCCTCGATCAGGGTCTGGCTGGGGCCGGAGCCGCCACCGCCGGGCCGATCCGCCACGGTCTGGGCGAAACCATGCATATCGCTATAAGCCGGGGTGCACACCATGGGCCTCTCCTGTATCCCCCGCTCTGACCTGCGGCGAGGTTTGTTCTATCGGTCAAAGACCTTGTCCAATTGACAGGTAGGCGGAGGTCAGTCAACTGTCCTGCCATGCTGGTTGGGCCGCAAAAGCGGAGCCCGGCGAACGTCATTCCGGGAGGATTTTATGAGCGGCTCCAAAGCATCAGGTTCGGCCAATTCCGGCGGTTTCAGCCCCCTTGCGCCGGGACTTGAAGCGCCCAATGGCGCGTCGCAGTCCGGCGCGGTCTTTGGCAGCGACATCATCGCCGAGACCCTTCAGGCGCTCGACATTCCCTATATCGCGCTCAATCCGGGCGCGAGCTACCGTGGTCTGCACGACAGCATCGTGAACTACCTCGGCAATGAAAACCCCCGTATGCTCCTGTGCCTGCACGAAGAGCACGCCATCGCCATCGCGCAGGGCTACGCCAAGGTCACCGGCAAGCCCATGGCCGCCGCCATCCATTCGAATGTGGGCCTGATGCACGCCACCATGGCGATCTTCAACGCCTGGTGCGATCGCATGCCCATGGTCATTCTGGGCGCCACCGGCACTGTGGACGCGGTGAAGCGCCGCCCGTGGATCGAGTGGATCCACACCTCGCGCGATCAGGCCTCCATGGTCCGCAATTACGTGAAGTGGGATGACCAGCCCGGCTCCGTGGGCGCCGCGCGTGAATCCATCCTGCGCGCCGCATGGCTCTCCAACACGGCCCCCAAGGCGCCGACCTATGTGGTGCTGGACGTCGAGATTCAGGAGCAGAGCGCTCCCGAGCCCCTGCCGCCCATCGATCCCGCCCGCTACATGCCGAAGGTCACGCAGACCGCCGATCCCGCGCAGGCGCGCGCCGCCGTTGAGTTGATGCTTGGCGGCAAGCGCACGCTGATCATGGCGGGCCGCGTCTCGCGTGATGAAAAGGCCTGGGCCGAGCGCATCACCCTCGCCGAGAAGCTGGGCGCACATGTCATCACCGACACCAAGGTCGGCGCCGCTTTCCCGACCGATCATCCGCTTCACGTGGGCGCTTTTGGTTCGGGGCCTGCTCCGGCTGTGCTCGCCGCCATCCGCGACGCCGACGTCATCCTGAGCCTCGACTGGGTCGACCTCGCCGGCACCTTCAAGACCGCGCTCGGCGATGAAGAAACCAAGGCCAAGGTCATTCAAGTCTCGCTCGACCATATTCTCCACAACGGCTGGAGCATGGACCACATGGGTCTGCCGACTGTCGATCTCTTCATCCCCTCAGAGACCGATGCGGCCGTCACCGAAATGGTGCGCGCCCTTGAGGGCAAGCCTGCGAAGCCCGTGACCGGGCAGGGCTCGGCGCTGCTCTCGCCAGATCTCGTCAAGGGGCCGATCTCGGTCGCCCAGATGTCCTACGCCCTGCGTCAGGTCGTCGAGGGCCGTGACGTGTCGCTGCTGCAGGTTCCGTTGTCGTGGAGCGCTGGAAGCTGGCACTTCCGTCATCCGCTCGATTATATCGGCACGGACGGCGGCGGCGGCATTGGCAGTGGTCCCGGCATTTCGATCGGCGCGGCGCTGGCCCTGCGCGACAGCGGACGTCTGCCGATCTCCATCTTCGGCGATGGCAATTTCATGATGGGCTGTCAGGCGATCTGGACGGCGGTGCATTATCGCATCCCGCTCATGATCGTCGTCGCCAACAACCAGTCCTTCTACAATGACGAGCTGCATCAGGAGCGCGTCGCGCGCATGCGCAACCGTCCCGTCGAGAACAAGTGGATTGGCCAGCGCATGGATGATCCCGAACTCGATCTCGCTACCATCGCGCGAGGTCAGGGCGCGGTTGGCCTTGGCCCCGTGAAGGACGCGACGGAACTCAAGGCGGTCTTCGCCGAGGCGCTTCGTGAGCTCGAAGCCGGCAAGGTTGTTGTGGTCGATGTGCGGGTGCTGCCGGGCTACGGGCCCTGAGCATCTCGCAAAAGAAAACCCCGCTCCTTCGCTGAGAAGGAGCGGGGCTTTTTATTTTTGGAAGCCTTACTTCACATAGTATTTCAGGAACTCATCCATCTGCTCTTTATTGAGCGGCGCATTGATGAACTTCATCGCAACCGCGTCAGCCATGGCGTTGTCGAGGCCGGACAGGCGGCGTGTGACAAGGTTGTTCTTCGGGAAGTAGGTGTCGCGTATATATTTCGCCTGATCCTCGGTGATCTGCGCGAATTCCGAATAGGTCTTGAGACCTGCGGGATTGGAGTACATCCACTCGATGGTTTCGTCATAGGCGGCGATGAAGCGCTTCAGCTGATCGGCCTTGGCGGTGAGCGTCGTCATATTCGCGAAATTCATGCGCACCGTCTGGTTGCGGAAGGCTTCGAGATCGCTCTCGCGGGCGATAACGCGAACCTTGCCCGCGCGCGCCTCTTCCACGACATAGGGCGGCGCCGACCAGCCGACGTCGATCTGGCCGGACATGACCTGCGTATAGGTCGCAGGCGCCGCGCCTGTGGCGATGGCCTTGATCTCGGTTCCCGACTGGCGGATCAGCGCGAGCGCGCCGAGGTTCGAAGATGAACCGTTGGACGAATAGGCCATGGTCTTGCCGGCCGCGTCCTTCAGGCTCTTGATGGGCGAATTCTCCGGGACATACCAGAAGATGTCGTCTGCGCCCGTCATCGAGTTCGAGAAGGGCCGCACCGGCGCGCCCTTGGCGAAGGCGGCGAGGATGCCGCTGGTGCCAGTCGCAAGGCCGATGTCCACGCTGCCTGAAATCACGGCCTGCGTCGTCTCGCCCGCGCCTGCGGTGTAGAGAATTTCGAGCTTCAGGCCATGCTTGGCGAAAATGCCAGCTTTCTGGCCGACGTCCGGCATGCCGGTGTCCCAGTTGCCGCGCTGGGGGACCGCCAGCTTCAACAGGTCTTCGGCCATTGCGGCCTGCGCTACGAAACCCGCCACGCAAGCGGCGATAATGCTCCAACCTTTGGATTTCATCTTCTTCCTCCCTGATCAGGCGTTGGTTCTGCCTGATTGATGGGACGAGAATAGAACCGTTTTCATCTGATTGTTCAAATCAATGTTTCTCACATTTCGGGAATGAGCTAGTTTCGCACGGAATTTCCGTCACGGAGCGCGAATGGCCGGACTCGATCGATACATCGCGGTGTTGCGTCTCTTCTCGCAAGGTCAGAGCGAGTGGACGGTCAACGATATGGCCGAGCGCCTCGGCGTGCCGCAGAGCACGGTCTACCGAACAGTGCGCGATCTCATGGGCGAGAACTTCCTCGAAATGGCGAGCGAGGCGCGATACCGGCTGGGCTCGGTCTTCATCGAATTCGATCGCCTGTTGCGTCTGACCGATCCTCTGCTGACCGCAGGTTCTCAGGTCTTGCAGGATGTCGTCGCCGCCGCCGGGGTTCCCTGCGTCGGCCTTCTGTGCCGTCTCTACAATGATACGGTGATGTGCATCGCGGACGCGACCGCCCCGGGCGCGACCTTCAGCTCCAGTTACGAGCGCGGGCGCCCCATGCCGCTCACCATGGGCGCCACCTCCAAGGCGATCCTCGCGCATCTTCCCGCACGTCGTTTCAGTCGCGTGGTGGAGCAGTCGCCTGACGCGCGCTCGCAAGCCTTCCGGACTGAGCTTATGGCGGTGCGCAAGGCGGGCGTTTGCATCAGCAGCGGCGAGATTGATGCGGATGTGGTGGGCGTGGCTGCGCCCATCCTAAGCAAGAGCCCCGGCGTTCTCGCGAGCCTCAGCATCGTTCTGCCGCAGACCATTGCAGACGACGCCATGGTGGCGCGCATTGCGGCTGCGACCATGGCGGGGGCGCGGCGGATTGAGGAAGGACTTTCCTCGTCAAGCGGGCTTTGAAGGCGTCGCAGTTCCAAAGAGGATCGCGCGCGTCTCGTCGTTCACGCCGGGATTGCGGATCTTCTCGCCCCATTCATAGGCGCGGATGACCGCAGGCCGTGCCTTTATGGCCTCAAACCAACGCTTCAGGTTGGGGAAGTCATCCAGGTTCTGGCCCTGCCGCTCATGGGGCACGATCCAGGGATAGCAGGCCATGTCCGCGATGGAATATTCGCCCGCCACGAAGGGATGATTGGCGAGTTGCTTGTCGAGCACGCCATAGAGCCTTGCGGTCTCCCTGACATAGCGGTCGATGGCGTAAGGGATCTTCTCAAGCGCATAGGCCGAGAAATGATGGTTCTGGCCCGCCATGGGGCCGAGCCCGCCCATCTGCCAGAAGAGCCATTCCAGAACCCGCGCGCGTCCACGGGCGTCGGCGGGAAGGAACTTGCCGGTCTTATCCGCCAGATAGGTCAGGATCGCGCCTGACTCGAATAGCGAAAGCGGCGCGCCGCCGTCGGCTGGCGCATGGTCGACGATGGCGGGGATACGGTTGTTCGGCGCGACCTTCAGGAAGGCCGGGTCGAATTGCTCCCCCTTGCCGATGTTGATCGGCTTGATCTTGTAGGGAAGGCCGACCTCTTCAAGAAAAATGGTGACCTTGTGCCCGTTCGGCGTGGCCCAGTAGTAGAGGTCGATCATCCCAAGTTCCTCTTATCGCATGACGTGAAGTCTTCGTAATATCGATGCGAAGAGAGGAAATGGGAAGACCTGCCTGAAGAGATCAGTGAAAGGACGGCGCGTCTTTTCTCCAGACTCGCTCCATCTTCGCGAACAGCGTTTCAATGTCGCGTTGGATGGGAGCGAAGGCGCGCTCGAAGCTGACGCCGCGCGCGATGCGGTTCGCCACTTCGTTGACCATGGGCGCCGAGGCGGAAAGGGGCAGGGCGATGAGGTCCGGGCCAAGCTCGATCGGCGCGCCGAGGTGGAACACGGCGTCTCCGGGCGTATCGCTCAGCGTTGCGAGGTCTTCGCGCAGGTCCTGCGCTTGAGCCAGTGAAATCCCGCCGAGGATCAGGGGCGCGACACCGCTCTTGCCTTGCTCGATCCGGTCTATCCAGTCGTAGCGGGCGAACTGAGCGAGGATCTTGCTGGTGAACAGATCAAGGATCGCCGAGCGCAACGGCGCTGGGGTGTTCATATAACGGTCGAGTTCGGCGAGCGCCGCGCTCCAGCGCAGGCCAAGGCCGATGTTGAGGCGCGGGGCCTCGGGGGCGCAGAACAGGTCGCGCCATTCGGGCGGCAGGTCATGCGCGCTCGTCTGCTCTGTGAGATGCGCCGGCACGGCGTGCTGAAGACGGGCGGCGAGGCTTGCAGGCACCAGCAGTGCAGCGGAGGAGGCGTGGCCGCCAAGGAAGGTCGAGCCGCTGATCAGCACCATGCGGCCAGCTTGCAGATCCCAGTTCAGGCAATCGGGCGTCGTGCGCATGGCGGTGGCGTCAATCAGGGTCAGGGCGGGACGCTCGCTGGCGATGGCGTCAGCTCCGGCGCGGGTGATGCCAGCAAGGCCGCTGCGGCTGTGGTCGAGCACATGCAGCAGGAGCGGAGAGCCAAGGCGGCGGGCGGCCTGCAGGGCTTCGTGGTTGATCTCGCGGGCCTCACGGGCGCGTCCATCCGCAAGACGCAGCGGTATGTCCCAGGTCTCGCCGATGTCGTGGCTCTCTGCGCCGCCAGCGGAGACCTCCCGCGCGGGTTCGCCATGGATTGCGAAGGCCACGGCCCGCGCCAGGTCCCGGGCGCTGGCGATGGAGGGCGCGAGCAGCACGCAGGTTCCGGCAGGGCCGAAGGTTGTGGCGATGCGCTCGCGCAAGCCGTCGAACCAACCGGAGAGTGTCAGGTTGGATCCATCGCTCAGCGCCATCAGCCGAGCGAGCGTCGCAAGCCCCGCCGTATGGGCGTGCAGGCTCGGCGCAGCGGCGTCGGTGCTCGAAAACCAGATTTCATGGGGGGCGGGACGCAGCAGCGGCCCCAGAGAGCCTCCGGAAGCGGCCAGCAGGTCGAATTGTGCGTAAAGATCACCGGGGACGACAGAGGCCCCCTCACTCAAAGTCCCGGCGGAACGCGCCAGCAACAACTCACTCATCTACGCCTCGCACACAACACTTACGAGATGAAGACTGGCTGTTCTTGGTAAAGAATGAATTATAGGGGCGCCGAAACTACTGCCCCGCTGTGGGACGCCATCTGCGCAGCAGAAGGGCGTTGGTGACCACGCTGACGGACGACAGGGCCATGGCGGCGCCCGCGAAAACCGGGCTCAGGAGGCCCATGGCGGCGAGCGGAACGCCGACCACGTTATAGATGAAGGCCCAGAAGAGGCCCCGCCTGATCGTCGCGTATGTGGCGCGGCTGATCGAAATTGCGTCAGCGATCAGCAGCGGGTCGCCGCGCATGAGGGTGATGGCGGCGGTGTTCATGGCCACATCGGCTCCCGTGCCCATGGCCATGCCGACATCTGCGGCGGCCAGCGCGGGAGCGTCGTTGACGCCATCGCCCACCATGGCGACGCGCCGACCCTGTGCGCGCAGGGCCTCGATCTCGGCGGCCTTGCCCGCTGGCAATACGCCCGCCATGACGCGGGTGACGCCGACCTCGCGCGCGACTACGGCTGCGGTGCGCTCGTTGTCGCCGGTGAGGAGAATGGTCTCGACGCCGAGCGCGGCGAGATCAGCCACGGCCTTGGCGGCGCCGGGCTTGAGCTGGTCACGAACGGCGATGGCGCCCAGGAGCTTCGGGGCCGCGGCTTCGGCGACCCACATCACCGTACGGCCCTGGGCCTCAAGCGCTTCGACTTGAGCAGAGAGTTCGGCGAGGTCGACGCCCGCCTCAGCCATGAGCGCGCGATTGCCGATGACGATCTTGCGGCCTCCAAGTGTCGCCTCAAGCCCCATGCCGGTGCGGTTGCGGAAGGCCTCGAGCCGGTCTGTCTCCATCCCCTCCGCGCGGGTCAGGATCGCATGGGCGAGGGGATGTTCGCTGCCATGTTGCGCCCCGGCTGCGACCCGCAGCAGGGCTTGTTGCGTGACGCCGCTCGCGGGCAGCATCTCGGTCACTGAGGGGCGCCCCTGAGTGATCGTGCCGGTCTTGTCGAGCACCACCGTATCGAGGGCGTGGGCCCGCTCCAGAGCCTCCTGATCGCGGATGAGGATGCCTGCGCGTGCGGCGGCGCCTGTGCCGACCATGAAGGCCGTGGGGGTGGCGAGGCCGAGCGCGCAGGGGCAGGCGATGACCATGACCGAGACGGCCGCCAGCAGCCCGCCTGCGGGATCGCCGAGGATCAGCCACCAGCCCACAAAGGTCAGGGCTGCGATGGCGATGACGATGGGCACGAAGATCGCGGACACCTTGTCCACCAGCTTCTGCACCGGCGCCTTGTTGGTCTGCGCGTGTTCGACGAGCGCGATGATGCGCGCGAGCGTGGATTGTTCGCCCACCGCCGTCGTCTCGACCCGTAGCAGCCCCTCGCCATTGATGGCGCCGCCCGTGACCTTGTCGCCGATGGTTTTCTCGACAGGGAGGCTCTCGCCCGTCAGCAGGCTTTCATCGACCGAGCTTGCGCCGGCCAGCACCCGGCCATCGACCGGCAGCCTCTCGCCGGGGCGCACCACGACGACATCGCCGGGGGCGACCGCCGAGACGGGAATCTCGACCTCGCCGCCGCCGCGCTCCACCCGCGCGGTCTCGGGCCGCAGGGCCATGAGCGAGCGAATGGCTATGGTCGTGGACCGCTTTGCGCGGCTCTCCAGCCATTTGCCCAGCAGCACGAGGGCGATGACGATGGCTGCAGCCTCGAAATAGAGATGATGGACATGCGGCTGCGCCATGAGCCAGAGGCTGTAGCCATAGGCGGTGGACGTCCCCAGCGCCACGAGCAGATCCATATTGCCAGAGCCTGCACGCGCCGCCTTGTAGCCCGCGACATAGAAGCGCCAGCCCAGAATGAACTGCACCGGGGTCGCCAGCGCGAACTGCAGCCAGAAGGGCAGCATGATCCCAAACATGGGCAACGTGAGGGGCAGGGCGAGCGCCAGCGCCGCGACTACGCGCCAGCGCTCATGGCGCATGCGCTGTTCGTCGGCGGCGGCGATCTGGGCGTCACGGGCGCTGTCGCCGGTCAGGATCTGCGCCTCGTAGCCGGCGTCCTCGACGGCGGCCACAAGATCGGCAGGGCGCAGCACACCCCTTTGCGCCTCGACGGCGGCTTTTTCTGTGGCGAGATTGACGGTTGCGGAAACCACCCCCGGCGCAGAAGTCAGCGCCTTTTCGACGCGTCCCACGCAGCTGGCGCAGGTCATGCCGCCGATCTTGAGTTCGATGGTCTCGCGGGGGATGTCATAGCCCGCGTTTTCGATAGCGCTTACGAGGGCGGCAGGCGTCGTCAAGGTGGGGTCGAAGCTAACCTCGGCCCGCTCAGCCGCAAGATTCACCTGAGCGGAGACGCCGGGGAGGGCGCAAAGGGCCGCCTCGATCCGTCCCGCGCAGGTGGCGCAGGTCATCCCCTCGACCGGGATCGAGATATCCCGGTTTCGCGTGGCCGCTTCAACTGCCGGGTCTGGGATGGTGACGCTCATATGGCCTCCAGAACCTCAGTTAAGCAGCACGCGCCCGCCTCGCCAGTGAGGCGGGAAGACGCAGCTTTAGCGCCCGAACAGCGCTTTGGCTCTGGCGATCACCGCAGGCGATGTCGCAAGGGTCTGACGAATGTTCGCCGCCAGTTCGTCCGGGCCCATCGGATCGACATCGACCGAGGCCTTATCCATTTCGGCGAGGAACTCGGGGTCCTTCACCATAGCCATGAATCCGGTTTGCAAGGCTTTCACTGCGGCGGGATTGGTGCCCGGCGGCAGGATGAAGGCGCGGCCGATGGCGCCGCCGCTGGCGTAGAGGCCCAGCAGCGCCTTGTCGTCCGCGTTGTCGCCGAGTTCGCCGAGGGCGGGCACATCGGGAAGGTCGGCGCTGCGGGTGGGCACATCCTGCAGGATGATCTTGATCTTCTTATCAGCCAGCCACGCCTTCTTGCCGGTCTTCACGGCGGCCCAGGACGAGGCCGTGCCCTCGACCTCGCCGCGCTCCATGGCGAGCATGGATGCGGCGGAGGCGGGATAGCCCGAGATCACCCGGAATTTCGTTCCCAGCACCTTGTTCAGTAGGTTCGGCACCACTTCGGAAATATTGCCCGCGCCTGCGGCGGCCACCGGCGACTCGGTCGTCTTCGCCTCTTCGATGGATTGGACCTTCGCGGTGTGCCACTGGAAATGGATGTTGTTGGAGGAGGCTACGCGGCCCATCCAGATGAACTTCGTCGCGTCGAACTGCACGGCCGGATTGGCGACGGCCTGCTCAAGCGCCAGCGTCTCGGTCACGATGCCAATGGCCGTGCCGTCCTTGGGGGCGACTTCATAGATGAAATTGGCGGCTTTCAGAGTGCCCGCGCCCGGCATGTTCGAGGCGACGACGGTCGGTTGGCCGGGCAGGTGCTTGCCCAGAAAGCGCGCGACCATGCGCCCGTAAAGGTCGTAGCTGCCGCCAGACGTGTTGCCGATGAAGATCGTGACGGTCTTCTTGGCGAAGAGTTGGTCTGCGTTCTGAGCCATCGCGGGGGCGCAGGGCAGGGCGCAAGGCAGCGAGAGGCTGAGCAGCAGGGCGGCCTTCAGGGACAGGCGACGAGCGGACATGCGGGATCTCCTCATGGAATTCTGTGGTCTTATTACGCAACCGTTTACTCGAAGTCACGCAGCGACGGGTGGCGCCCGCCACCGCATTGGTCTACTGAAGGTTAGATATCTCAGGAATCGGTGCGCGGTCTTCGGTCCCGGGCCGGGCAAGAAGCTCCATGTCTCAATCGCCAACCCGCATGTTCGCGCTGTCACTGGCCTCCATCGCCTTGATGGGGCCTCTGGCTGTGCATGCCTTCATGCCCGTGATTCCTGCGGTGAAAGTCGGTCTGCAGATTTCCGATTCCCTCGCGCAACTGACATTCAGCATCGCCTTGTTCGGCATGGCGGCTGCGACCCTTGTCTATGGCGCGCTCGCCGACCGCTATGGGCGCAGGCCCGTGCTGCTCTCCGGCCTCGTCTTCTTTCTGGTCGGCAGCCTCGCCTCGCTCTTTGCGGTGTCGGTGACGACGCTGGTGATCGGTCGACTGCTGCAGGCCATCGGCGCCGGCTGTGGGTTGACGCTGGTGCGCACCATCGCGCGCGACGCCTATGGACCGGACAAGCTGGTCAAGGTGCTCGCTTATCTCACCATGTTCTACACCATCGGCCCCATGATCGCGCCGATCGCCTCCGGCCTGCTGGTCGATCACTTCGGCTGGCGCGGCGTCTTCGCCTTTGCTTTTGCGGGCGGGGCGATCATTGCGACGGGAGCCTGGGCGACGATCTACGAGACGCGGCCTCCTAAGTCCGGCTCTCTGGGCCCCGCGCCGGGAATGTTGCGTGGTTTCGGCCAGCTCTTCTCCCATCTGCGTTTCGTCTCCTATGTCTGCCAGACCGGCTTCAGCACGGGCGCCTTCATGGTGACGGCGGCGGCGGCTTCCTTCATCATGAAGGAAATGCTGGATCGTCCTGCAGCCGAATATGGCTATTGGTTCTTCGCCTTCCCTGCTGGTTATTTCGCGGGCAATTTCGTTTCGAGCCGCGTGGGTTCGCGGGCGCGCATCGAGACTATGGTGCTGATCGGCTCCATCCTGTCGCTCGCCTCCGCCGTAGTGCTCTGCGTGCTTCTTGCGGCGAATGTCGTGACGCCGCTGTCGGTGTTCGGACCTGGCTTTTTCATCACCTTCGCGCAAGGCATCGCGCTCCCCTATGGTCAGGCTGGCGCCATGGCGATCGAGCCTCGCCTCGCGGGCACGGCGTCGGGCGTTGGCGTCTGTTTGCAGAACCTCTTCGGCGCCTTGACGACGCAGGCCTATGGATTGCTGGCGGATGGCACGGTGTGGCCGCTCATCATCACCTGCGGAACTTCCTCGGCGCTGATGATGGCGTTCGGCGTCATTCCATGGCTGCTGCGCGAAAAAGATAAAAGCTGAATTGAGGGGGATGATCGCATGGATTTTCTGGGCACGCCGGACATGGGTCCGCTGATGTTCTTCGGATTGACCTTCGCCTCCTTCGCGACGGCTTTCATTGGCGTATTCACCGGCACGGCGGGCGGGGTGATCCTGCTGGCGCTCATGGCTGCGGTGATGCCCCCTTCGGTGCTCGTGCCTGTGCACACCGTGGTGCAATTGGGTTCAGGCGTCTCGCGCACCATCATCATGTGGCGCTACGTGCTGAAATCGACGCTGGCGCCTTTCATTGTTGGCGCCGTTGTTGGCGCAGCTGTGGGCGCGAAGACTTTCGTTGCGCTTCCGACGCACGTTCTGCTCGGCATGATCGGGACGTTCATTCTAATCGTCACTTGGCTGCCTAAACTCAGCAAGATGGGCGCGGAGCGAAAGCGTTTCGCGGCGCTTGGTTTCGCAGCGACGTTTCTTGGCATGTTCGTGAGCGCCACCGGCACGCTCATCACGCCCTTTGTCGCCAGCGCATCGCCAGACCGGCGCAACCATGCGGCGACGCAGGGCGCGCTCATGGTCTTCGTGCATATCTTCAAACTGGTGGCCTTCGGCTTCCTGGGCTTCGCCATCAGCGCCTATATGCCGCTCATGGTCGCCATGGTGGCCACCGGCGCCGTCGGCAACTGGCTCGGCGAAGAGGCGCTCGCGCGCACCAGCGAACAGCGCTTCCGCCTGCTGCTCAAGATTTTCGTGACCATATTGGCTCTGGACCTGATCTGGCGCGCCCTGCGCGATGGAGGCTTCTTCTGAGCCCTGTTGCGCGGGTCGAACCTTGCGCTAAAATCTGACAAACGAATGGAGGAAACATCATGACGGCCGCTGCCAGCAACCTCGAAGTCATTCCGCTGACCCGTTACATCGGCGCGGAAATGCGGGGCCTCGATATGTCGAAGCCGCTCGGCGATGCAGATATCGCGGCGATCAACGAGGCCTTTCTGAAGCATTCAGTGATCGTTTTCCGTGGTCAGTCGCTGTCGCAGGAAGACCTGTTGCGCATAACCGCTTACTTTGGCCCTGTCGGTCACATGCGCCGTCCGCCGAAATATTTCCCGCCGGGCTTCGACAAGATTCTTCCCAACATCATGCTCATCTCGAACATCCGCGAGAATGGCGAGCCCATCGGCGCGCTACCGGATGGCGAGATGATGTTCCATCATGACATGATCCATTCCGCCAATCCCGATGCGGCGACCATGCTTTATTCGGTCGAGATTCCCTCGCAGGGTGGCGACACGCTGTTCGCTTGCGGCTATGCCGCCTGGGACACGCTTGACCCAGCTATTCGCGCCAAGGTCGATGGCAAGCGGGCCAAGCATTTCTATAACTACGGCTCCGTGCAGAAGGGCGATGGCAAGGGCACAGAAGCCTTCGGCGAATCCACTCATCCCTTCGTGCGCACCCACGACCAGAGCGGCCGTAAGGCGCTTTACGTGGATCGGTTGATGACGGTCGGCATCGAGGGTGTGCCGGATGATGAATCCGGCCCGATCCTTGAGGCGATCTTCGATCACATGGAGAAGCCGGAATTCGTCTATGCGCATAAATGGCAGGTCGGCGACGTCCTGCTCTGGGACAACCGTTGCTCCTCCCACGCCCGCACGGATTTCCCCTCGACCGAGCGTCGCCTTATGCTGCGCACCAC
>CANGOK010000007.1 GCA_947455285.1 Beijerinckiaceae bacterium
GGCGTCGCGCCATGGCGCGCAAGTTGGGCGGCGCAGGCAGAGGTCGCGCCGGGTCGGCGGGGCGCTCAGTCTGCTGCGTCATCGCGGGGCGCCGCGCTTCGGCGAGGCCTTGATGCTTGAGGTCGACGCTTTTGCGCCGCGGGGCGATCTCAGTGATGCGGTTTCGAGGGCGGGGCGACCCGGCCTTCTGCCTCATGCCGTCGATGGCCCGTGTGTTACATCCATCGAGGTTGCGCTCGCTGATTTGTCGCGACAGGTGCGGCTGGAGGCGAAGGCCACAGTGTTCGAGGAGGGGGCGCAGGCTGAGGCGGTCTGGAAGCTGATGAGCGGCACCGTGCTTCTTTCCAAATTGCTGCATGACGGACGACGGCAGATCATCGGCATCGCCATGCCCGGCGATTTTCTGGGTCTGTGCATGCAGTCGGCGAACAGTTTCACCGCCAGCGCGCTGACCCCCGTGACGCTTTGCCGTTGCGATCAGGCTCGCTTCGCCGCCCTGCTGGACAGCGCGCCGCAATTGATGCGGCAGGTTTTCGCCACCTGTTCAAATGAACTCAGTCTCGCTCAGGAACATATGTTGCTGCTCGGGCGGCGCAGCGCAGATGAAAAGGTGGCGGCGTTCCTCCTGA
Source organism: Beijerinckiaceae bacterium (assembly GCA_947455285.1). GTDB lineage: Bacteria > Pseudomonadota > Alphaproteobacteria > Rhizobiales > Beijerinckiaceae > Terripilifer. Next base: position 630 of record CANGOK010000007.1, read on the forward strand.
GCCTGCGTGCGCGCTGGGCGCCCGTGCATGGCCTCTCGGCCCGTATCGACCTTCCCATGACGCGGCAGGATATTGGGGACTATCTCGGGCTGACGCTCGAGACGGTCAGCCGCACCATGACGCGGCTTGCGCATCGCAAGATCATCGCGATCATCCCCGATGGGGTCCGCATTTTGGATATGGACAGGCTGAAAGCCGTGGCGAGCCTTTAGGCGCGTGCTTGTCCACCGGGCGCCGTCCCCTCGCTTGAGCCTGCCGCGCTCCCGTGCCAGCATGGACAAAAAGGGGGATCGTCCATGCCTGAACCGCTTCCGCGCGGCGCCAATTTTCGGCGCTCCAAGTTTCTCTGGGAAATAGGCCTCGATGTCGCTGGCGATCCCACCACGCCCTATGGCGGGAACAGGGATATGTGCATCGCCATTGGCAATGGTTCGGGCGAGGCCTGGCGTCCGGCCATGCGCATGGGCACGGGTTCGCCCATCCTTGCGCTCGATGTGGCGCGTGGCGGGCTTGAGATGGCCATGGTCAATCCGTCCGGATTCCTGACGCAGGCGGTGCGCGGCGTCGGCCTGTTTAGGGAACCGATGCCGTTGCGCATCATCGCGATGTATCCAAGCTATGATCGCTTCGTTTTCATGTTCCATCCCAAGACGGGGCTGAAATCCCTGAAAGATGTGAAGGACCGGAAATATCCGCTGCATGTCTCGGTCAAGGAGGATGTGACTCATTCCACCCGCGTCTTCATCGATCAGGCGCTCGCTTTTTACGGGTTCAGCCTGGCTGACATTGAATCCTGGGGCGGCAAACTGAACCTGACCGGCGCGCCCGCTGACCCACGCCGTGTCTCGGCGCTGAATGCCGGCGAATTGGACGCCATCTTCGATGAGGGTCTGCCTGTATGGCTCGACATGGCGGTGAAGGCCGGGCTTCGCTTCGTCGATCTGGAGCCTGATCATTTCGACTGGCTCGCCAATCTCGGCTGGCGCCGCGTCCTCTTGCGAAAAGGGGAGTGGAGCGCGCCCGAGGACCATTGGTGCATCGATTACAGCGGCTGGCCCCTCTATGCGCGCGCCGATTTTCCCGAGGAGCTCGCCTATAAGGCGGCGCGGGCGGCTGTGGCGCGGGCGGCGGAGGTCGTCTGGGAGCCCGAATATCGGGGTGTTGAGGAATTGTTCACCGAGGGGCCCTCAAGCCCGATGGATGTGCCGCTCCACGAGGGCTCGGCGCGGTTCTGGCGAGAATACAAGGGCGGGTAGGGCGCTTAGACCCGGAAAATTTACGGGGGTGTGAACTGTTCGTTATCTCCGCAGGGGCTTAACTGCAGGTGTTACGAGCGAACGGGCGAAGCGCATGGCTGTAAAGTTGATCTCGGGGAAGCGATTTGGGGATGCGCGTGGATGGTTTTCCGAAACCTATAACGCCCGAACCATGGCGGGGCGCGGGATCGATCTGACCTTCGTTCAGGACAACCAGTCCTTTTCGAAGATGGCGGGGACCATTCGCGGGCTGCATTTTCAGTCTCCGCCCCATGCTCAGGCGAAACTCGTGCGCTGCCTCAAGGGCTCGATTTTCGATGTCGCGGTCGATGTCCGCAATGGTTCGCCGACCTATGGGCGATGGGTTGGGGCGAACCTTTCCGCCGAAAATGGCATTCAGCTGCTCATCCCCGTGGGGTTCGCCCATGGTTTCATCACCCTCGAGCCCGACACCGAGGTTTTTTACAAGGTGACGGACTTTTACGCGCCCGCCTGCGATGGGGGCCTGCGTTGGAACGATCCCACCATCGGGGTCGAATGGCCGCTTGCGGCCGGCGCCCAACCGCTGCTCTCCGACAAGGACGAAAAGCTTCCATTTCTTGACGAATTCTTCAGTCCTTTCCCTTACGATGGGGATCCGTTATCGCTCATTGAGGTCTAATCGACTGGGTTCCGAGATGCGGATTGTGGTCACCGGCGGGGCTGGTTTCATCGGGTCGGCCCTGGTTCGGCATTTGCTGACGCAGAGCGATCACGAGGTCCACGTCCTCGATAAGCTCACCTACGCCAGCACGCTCACCTCGCTGGAAGGCGTATCGGGCAATCCGCGCTATGGTTTCACGCAGGCTGATATCTGCGACGCTGCGGCGGTCAGGGGCGTGTTCGAGCGTGTCGATCCGGATGTGGTCGTGCATCTTGCCGCCGAGTCTCATGTAGACCGGTCAATCGATGGTCCTGGCGCATTCATCGAAACCAATATCGTCGGCACATATACGCTTCTCCAAGCCTCGCGCGCGCATTGGATGAATTTGCCAGAGCCGCGGAAGTCAGTGTTTCGATTCCATCATGTCTCGACCGATGAGGTTTTCGGCGCGCTGGGGGATGAGGGGCTCTTCACTGAAGAAACGCCATATGATCCCCGTTCGCCCTATTCGGCCTCGAAGGCCTCGTCGGACCATCTCGTGCGCGCCTGGTGGCACACCTATGGGCTGCCGATCACAGTGACCAATTGCTCGAACAATTATGGTCCCTATCACTTTCCCGAAAAGCTGATCCCGTTGATGATCGTGAAGGCTTTGGCTGGCGAGCCATTGCCGGTCTATGGTCGCGGGGAAAATGTGCGTGACTGGCTTTATGTCGAGGATCACGCGCGCGCCATCCGCGCTGTCTTCGAGAAGGCGGCGCCCGGCTCTACCTATAACGTTGGCGGCCGCGCCGAGCGCAAGAATATCGATGTGGTGAAAGGCGTCTGCGAGGCGCTCGACCACCTGCGTCCACGCTCCGATGGAAAGCCGTATGCGGAGCAGATCTCCTATGTGACGGATCGGCCGGGGCACGATTTCCGTTATGCGATTGATTGCAGCCGTCTCGAAGCTGATCTTGGCTGGTCGCAGACGGAAACGTTCGAAAGCGGCCTTCGCAAAACCGTCGCATGGTTCCTTGAAAACGAGGGCTGGTGGCGTCCGTTGCTCGCGCGCAGCTACGGCGGCGAAAGGCTCGGGTTGAAGTCGTCATGAAGGACATATTGGTCACCGGCGGTTCGGGGCAGGTGGGCCGTGCGCTGCTGGCTGGCGCTCCTAAGGCTGGCTTTCGCTTCGTTGCGCCGGGGCGTGATGAATTAGACCTTCTGCATCCACAGTCTTTCGCTTACGTCCTTGGATCTCGCCCATGGGCGGCGATTATCAATGCTGGCGCCTATACGGCGGTTGATAAGGCTGAAACCGAAGTTGAGCAGGCCTGGCGCATCAATGCGCTGGCCCCTGCTGTGCTTGCGCGCGAAGCTGCGAAGGCAGGCGTTCCGCTCGTCCATGTTTCGACCGACTATGTTTTTTCCGGCGCAGGCGACCGACTCTATCGCGAAGATGATGGCGTTGCGCCGCTCGGCGTCTATGGCGCCAGCAAGGAAGCGGGCGAGCAGGGTGTTCGCACTGGCGGCGGGTGCAGCGTCATCGTGCGGGCTTCATGGGTGGTGAGCCCGTGGCGCAATAACTTTATCAAGACCATGTTGCGCCTTGGCGCCGAACGCGATGTTGTGCGCGTCGTAGCCGATCAGAAGGGCGCGCCGACCTCGGCCATCGATCTGGCGCATGTCCTGGCGACGATCGCCTGCGCCCTCGCCAACGACGCCACGGCCCCCACGGGCACATTCCACTTCTCCAATGCAGGCGTGACGAACTGGGCTGATTTCGCCACGGAAATTTTCCGGCTCTCTGCGGCGAGGGGAGGGCATTGCGCGCGTGTCGAACCAATCACTACCGCACAATATCCAACAGCCGCGCGCCGTCCCGCCTATTCGTGTTTGTCGACCGAGCGTGTACAGAAGCTCTATGGGCTTTCGCCCCGGCCTTGGGAGGCTGCGGTCGCTGACATCATCGACGAACTCATTCCATCGAGGGCTCCATGAAGGGCATCATTCTTGCGGGTGGCTCTGGCTCACGTCTGCATCCTGCGACGCTCGCCGTGAACAAGCAGCTCCTGCCCATCTATGATAAGCCGATGATTTACTATCCGCTATCGGTCTTGCTGCTGGCGGGCATCAAGGAGACGCTCATCATCTCCTCCCCGGAATATCTCGCCAATTACCAGAGTCTCTTTGGCGATGGCTCGACCTGGGGCATCAAGGTTTCCTACGCCGTGCAGCCCAAGCCCGAAGGGCTCGCGCAGGCCTTCATCATTGGCCGCGAATTCGTTGGAACCGATCCCGTCTGCCTCATTCTTGGCGACAACGTTTTCCATGGCGCGGGGCTTGGCGCGAAGCTGAAGTCCGCAGCGTCAAAGGCGCATGGCGCGACGGTTTTCGCCTATCATGTCGAAGATCCCGAGCGATACGGCGTCGTTGCATTCGACGCTGCAGGTCGGCCGTCAAGCATAGTTGAGAAGCCTGCTAATCCTGTCTCTCCATGGGCGGTCACGGGCCTTTACTTCTACGACAATCGCGTGCTCGACATCGCTGCGGCGGTGAAGCCATCGGACCGTGGAGAATTGGAGATCACCGACGTCAATCGCGCCTATCTCGAATTGGGCGAGCTTGAGGTCGAGCGCCTTGGTCGCGGATATGCGTGGCTCGATACGGGAACGCATGACTCGCTGATTGAGGCGGGCGAATTCGTCCGCACGATACAGAAGCGTCAGGGCATTCAGGTCGCCTGCCTTGAAGAGATCGCCTACGATCAAGGCTTCATGACTGCCGCGCAGGTGCGCGCGCGCGGCGAGCTTTTTGGCAAGACGGATTACGGTCGTTATTTGATGCGGCTTGTCAGGGATTGAGGGCAGAAATTCACGGGGCCAGAAGCGTCGTCGCTAGCCTTGTCCGGATCTGGTCAGCCAGCGTTTTCGCGTTGCGGATCTCGGCGTCGCGGGCCGCGCGGACGTTGGCGAAACGGTTGCTGCCGCGATCATAGTCCGCAAGCGAGATGACATAGCCCTCGGTTAGGGGATTGCCGCCCGAAATAGGAAGCAACTTGTAGTCAGCCCGAGCGGTCAGCGAATTGGCGGTGGCGCGTCCAGTGACCGTATCGATGAGAGCAGTTTGGCCCGCCTGTGTGAAGGTGATCACGAGGCGATATTTGGGCGCGGGTTGGTCGCCCGTTCCATTGAGAAGGAAGCGCAGCTCCTCGGTCAGGTAGTGACCGAAGCGTCCCTGGACGGGCTCAATGGTGATGGACTGCAAGTCGCCGCGCAGGTCCGAGCCCGCCTGCGGCGCATAGATCGGCCGAAAACAACCGCCCAGCGACAGAGCAAGGCAAAGCGCCGCCGCGCCGCGCATGGCTGCCCGAACAGAGCTGCGATCCATCAATATTACCCTTCGGTTTGTCACTTCCATCCCACTTTAGCAGCCTTGGCCTCGACTTCACAGGGCTTTCGCGACCTCAGGGCTTTGGCTCCCGCAGTGCCTCCTTCAGGATTTCCACAATGTCCGGCGGAAAGGACAGGGCCTCATTCACGAAAGCGCCCAGCTGTTCCCCTGAAGTGGGCGAGAGGTCAGCATGCATTCGCTCGGCCTCGCTGATGAACTGGGGATCTTTCATCGTGTCCGCGAAGGCCTCCCGCAGCATGGCGACGCGCTCGGGCGGCACGGCAGGGGAAACGGCGAAGGGCCGATTGATGGAGGCGAAGGCGAGGGAGAGAAGGCGCGCCGCAGCCTCCTTTTTGGGGTCGCCCTTCACCAGATCGAGCAGCAGCGGAACATGGGCGGGCACATTGGGGTCTTTGCGTATGCCCAGTTGAGCCAGAAGGTTGATCTTGGGCCTCACATCCTCCGGCACGGCAGCCATATAGCTTGTGTAGGAGGTGACATTGCGGCCATCGAGTTCGCCGCGCTGGATGGCGAGATCATATTCTCCCGCGCCCGTATAACCCAGAATGACGTGGTATTTTGTGCCAGCGAGCGCATTGAACGCCCATGCTATCTGGGCAGGGCTAGAGCCGACGCCGGTCGCCCCCACACGTGTGACGTTGTTTCTCGCATCTTCCAAAGTCTTGATCTTGGAGTGGGGCCAGGTGACGTCAACCGGATTGCTTTGGCTGATGTCGCCAAGCCAGTTGAGCTTCTTCAGGGAAACGTCCATCCCCGGCTCGCCCATCAATTCATGAATGACATTGCCGGAATTCACGTTGAGGATGACCGTGCCGTCATGGGGCGGTTTTCCGACAAGCATATTGAGCGCGCGCAGGCCTCCGGCGCCCGGCACATTCTGCACGGTGACATTGGGCTGCCCGGGGATATGACGACCGATATGGCGCGCCAGAAGCCGCGAATAAGCATCGATGCCGCCGCCGGGATTGGACGGAATGAGGATGGTGACGACCTTGCCCGCGAAGGCTCCCTGCGCGGCCGCAGGGTTGGCGACGCAAAGCAGGCAAAAGGCGAGCGCAAGGCGCAGATGGGTCATTACAATCCTCCCTGTTTTTATACAGCGATTGCATACCCTGCCAGGGACGCCGTCAAGCTTGGGGGCGGTCCGCCCCCGCTCTTGTCAAGAGGCCATGACGCTGCGAAACTCCACGCAATAAGGGAACACTTGGGGGAAACATGTTCGCACGCATCCTCGGCGCGATGGCCGCCACGTTGATGTCGGTCAATTTGGCCAGTGCGGATGCGGTGGCCGATTTCTACAAGGGTAAATCCGTACAACTCGTGGTCGGTTATGGGCCCGGCGGCGGTTATGACGTCTATGCGCGCGTCGTCGCGCGTTACATCGGAAAGTATATTCCCGGCAGTCCGTCAGTCGTGGTGGTGAACATGCCGGGCGCGGGGTCGCTCCGCGCCACGAATTTCCTTTATACGACCGCTCCGAAAGATGGCCTCACCATCGGCGCTTTTGCTCGTGACATGCCGCTTATGGGCATTCTGGGCGGCAATGCGAATGTGCAGTTCGATCCGCGTAAATTCACATGGCTGGGCTCGGCGTCAAGTTCAGCTAATGATTCCTATCTGCTCTTCGTTCGCAAGGATGCGGAGGCGAAATCGATCGCCGACGCGACGAAGCCGGGCGGTCCGACGATTGTGCTCGCGGGGACTGCTGAAGGCGCGACGGGAAATGATGTCGCGGTGCTCATGCGCGATACGATTGGTCTCAACGCGAAGGTGATCACCGGCTATCCCGATAGTGGCGCCATCTTTTTGGCTGTGGACCGAAAAGAGGTCGATGGACGCTTCGTTGGTCTGTCTGCGGTCAGCTCATCAAAGCCCGATTGGCTCAAGCCAGATGGTCCCGTGCGCGCGTTTTTGCAGTTTGGAAGAACCGAGCGCAACAAGCTGTTCCCCGATGCGCCGACAGCGCGAGAACTTGCGAAAGATGAGCGTTCGCGGGCTCTGATCGGCCTTGCTGAGTTGCCTTATCAGCTCTCGCGTCCGATGGCCGCGCCCCCCGGTCTGCCGGCGGATCGGGCCAAGGCGCTCCAGGACGCCTTTATGGCGATGCAGACGGATGCTGATTATCTCAAGGAAGCCGAGCGGCTGGGCCTTGATGTGAGCCCGGTCGATGGCGCGCAGGCGCTCGCCCTGATCGAGAAACTCGCGGGTTCGCCGAGAGAGCTGCTCGACTATATGAAGAAGCTGCACGGCGATAAGTGAGCCATTCCGTCCGGCCCAATATTACCGTGCGGAACAATTGGTATCTTTCTATATTAAGCATTTCGAGTAAGATTAATGTGTTTGCGAACAAATGGTACAATTAAGCATCAAAGATACATATCTATGTAAGTATCAATTTCCAGTTGAATTAAACATTACTGATATGGATACTTGTTTCGTAACTTGGCTTACGGGCCTGTCTTGAAGGATGTGTCATCCATGCGGAACAATAATCAAATCGAAGTCATGAACTGGCGCGATGCATCCTTTCCGCCTGCTGTGATGAATGCCGCAGGGGAAGGGACGAGCGACCTCCACTGTTCGTTCTCGAAAATCACGCAGACGCCGCAGCGCCTCGTCATCATCGAGAAGAGGCCGCTCTTGCGCGAATGCCTTGAGCAATGCCTCATGGGCCAATCGCCGGGCGAGCTGGAATCCTATGCCTCCGCAGATCAGTTCATCGCGCAGCTGGAGACTTCAAGCGGGCCCGTTGCTGAATTGCTGGTGGTTTATTCGGTCGGCGGCCAGTTCATTGACGCAGCCGCAAGCGCCAAGATCTCTCGCATCCTGAATTGCGGCCGCGGTATTCGGCTTGTGGTTCTGTCCGAGCGCGAAGAAGCGTCGCAGGCGACCGCCGCCCTTGAGCAGGGCGCGAGCGGTTATATTCCTATGACGATGTCGCTGAAGGTTGTGGCTGAGGCCATTAGGCTCGTTCAGGCTGGCGGCATGTATGTGCCTGCGTCGAGCCTTATTGCGGCGAACCGACCGCATGAGGCCAAGGGCGCAGGATTTGGCGGCGGCGTCTCCGGCCTCACCACGCGTCAGCTTGCGGTTCTGGAAGCGGTTCGGCGCGGCAAGGCGAATAAGGTGATCGCCTATGAACTGAACATGTGCGAGAGCACCGTGAAGGTTCACCTGCGCAACATCATGAAGAAGCTGCGGGTGCGCAATCGCACCGAAGCGGCTTTCATGGTTCATGAAGCTATGCAGCAGTGCGCTTGAGCTGACCTGATCGTAGCGCCATTGGATGCGCGCCGTGGCCCAGTGGCCCGGCGCGCATTTTTGTCAGGACTTTTTCGTGTCGCTGTTATCTGCGGCGGCCGCATCCGCCTTGGCGCGACGCAATTCCGCTGAAGTCTGTCCGGCCAGGACCGCCTTCTCGGGGAAGCGTGAGAAAAAGCGGTTCTCGGCCTTCGCGAGGGTGCCGCCCTTGCGGCCCGCCTTGGCGGCGAATTGCGGATCCTGAGAAAAGGCGCGCTTTTCGGGCGGGACGGAACGCCCACCCATGGCCGCGATGGCGCGGCGGCGTTCGGGTGAGAGGGCTGCAAGGCCGCGTTTGCGCTTTGGCGGATCTTCAGAAGATTCTGTCATCACCCTGTCTCCGGAGTTCTACATGAGCCGGGCTATGGGATAACAGGCGCAGTGATTAGCGTTTCGAGATGAGTGTTACGTTTTGATTATATTGCTCAGTCAACGTTGGGAGGCATGAGGCGAGCTGTCAGGCGGTCGGGGGCGAAACCACCTGTGGTTGAGCTTTGAGCACCTTGCGAATGCCCGCTTCCAGGTCCTCCTCCATGAAGGGCTTTCCGAGCACCAGATCGAATCCCGTTGCCCGGATGCGTTCAACTTCGTCGTCGAGCACCTGCGCGGTGAGCGCGATCAGCGGGAGGTCGGCTGCAGGGTGGCGGGAGGCGCGCAGGCTCTCCGCAGCCTCAAGGCCATCCATGACCGGCATCTGAACATCCAGAATGGCGAGGTCATATTCGTTTCGCATCAGCGCATCGAGCGCTGTTTGCCCGTTCTCGAAATCGTCAACTTTATGGCCCTGCCGGCTGAGCATCATGCGCAGGAGGAGACGTGAGGACGGCGCGTCTTCTGCAATGAGAATGCGAAGGGGAGGCAGGGGCGCCGCGACGCCGATGGCGGCGGGCGTTTCATCTTGAGCAGGCTTCTCGGAGACGAGCGGGATTTCAACGTGGAACGTCGTACCTTCTCCAAGTCTGCTTTCGTAGCCGATGGAGCCGCCCATCAAATTGACAAGCCGCCGACTGATCGCAAGTCCCAAGCCGGTGCCAGAAGTGCGAAGTCGCCCGGATGACGAGCCCTGTTCGAAGGGTTCGAAGATGCTTGCTCCGACGCTTGCAGGGATGCCTTCGCCGGTATCCGAAACTTCGAAACGCATCATGCTTCCCTTCGCCGTCGCGATCAGTTTGATCTCGCCCGATTGGGTGAATTTGGATGCGTTGCTGACGAGGTTGAGAAGCACCTGCTTCAGGCGGCGGAGGTCCGCGACGATATGCGTGGGCGTATCAGGGTCCAGGACGACGGCCGTCGTCACCGGCTTGTCCTTGGTGAGGATCGATGCTGTCTCAATCAGCTCTTCAAAAAGCTTGCTTATGGCGATGCGGCTTGGGTGCAGGGTCACACGATCCGCCTCAAGGCGCGTAAAGTCGAGGATGTCGTCTACGATGTCGAGAAGGTGACGGCACGACTGGTTTATCAGCGCCGAAATATGCTTCTGCTCATCCTGCCTCGCCGTCTTGCCCAGAACCTGCGCGAATCCATTGATGGCGTTCAGCGGCGTGCGAAGCTCATGGCTCATTGCGGCGAGGAATGAGGATTTCACTTTCGCCGCTCGTTCAGCGACTTCAGCGAGCTCCTTCATCTTCTGCGCCTGCGCTTCTATCTGCCGTGAATGCTGTAAAAGCGCGGCTTCGCGGCGTCGGGACTCGCTAATGTCTGCGCCATAGACGACCGTTTCGCCAATTGGCGTTCTGCTGCTTTCAAGTCGAAACCAGCGCCCATCGCCGACATTGAATTCATTATGGCGTTGGGGCGCATGCATATGCGTGTCGCCCACTAGCCGTTGCTTGCGTGTACTTAGGGTGGAGCCGCCATCCGGTTCCTCGGTTATATCGTTTATTTCTCGCAGATAGGCGTTGATCGCTTGCAGATTGGACGCATCGCCGTGCTGGTTGAAGGACGTCGAGAAGGCGCGGTTGAATGTCGATAGGCGGCCATCCGCATCATAGATGGCGAAGCTGTCCTTGATGACATCCAGCGCCGACGCCAGACGAAGTTCGGCCGCGCTCGCGCGCTTTTCGTTGAGGCGGCTGGTGTTCATCGCCAGTAATAGAATGCTGCTTGTGACCAGAATGATGAAGGAGATCATCCCGCCGGTGAGGTAAAATTCCCGTTGTCTTTGTTTAATCTTCGCCTCGATCGCCATAGCCGAGTAACTGGCGACCGCGATGAGGGGCTTGTCCATCGTTTTGGTGAAATGACTATCGCGCAGTCCGCTAGCGCTTTGATACCGAAAGCGCCCGCTGAGGCCGATATTCGTGGCGCTCATGATGGCCTGCTGCGGATATAAGCTCGTCAGATACTGTTCAAGATGATGCGAGCCTGTGCGGATCACGCCGTCGAATCCAAAGAGGCTGACCGCCGGATCGAGCGAAGCGATGCGATCGCCTTTCAGCAGCTCATCCCAGAAATAAGCGAAATAATAGGGGTTGATTGCGGCGATGAGCACGCCGCGCAGCGAGCCGTTCGAGTCGGACACTCGGCGCGACATCTGGAACACCCAGCTTCGCTTGGCATGCCCTAACACCGGTCGGCCGATATAAAGCCCATCGAGATTGTTATCGAGATGCGCACGGACTTCTTCGAGATGTGAAAGATCGGTGCGTTCTGGATCGACGCCCTCGTTGGTCTCGATCACCTGTCCATCCAGTCCAACATAAGTCAGCATGACCAGCGGCTCGAGGGAGATGACCTTCTTTTCGATCAGCGTATCCAGATGATTGTCGCCGCTCGAAAGCAGGTGACTGCCCATCCGCAGGGTGGCGTCGATGGAGTTTATGGAATTCGAAATCTGGTCGGCGAACAGAACGCTGGTCTGTTGCAGTTCGCGATAGGCTGTTTCCCGGACATCGAGATCGGTCCGCGCGTTCATTTCAAGAACGACGGACCAGGTCACCATGAGAGATGTGATGCAGGAGAATATGATCGTGTAAAAGGGAAGTCGCCCGGATGAAAACAGCCCCGTCATAGCGTCCGCCCGTATTGGCTTGCGCCCTTGGCGCGGCGAGTCGAAGTGAAACTTGCGCCGGCAGGGCTCGGTTGGAAAAAGTCTGAATGCGACGGCAAAATATCGAACTCGGTAGAGAATAGTCTGGAGAAAAAACCAGACATTTTTGTTTACACTTGTCATAAAATGAAAACAATAGTGTTTGAATGGGCGCAAGCTCTTGGAGATGTAAATTAAAATGGCGCATCTTGATCAGGCTTACCTGAAAGACATCATCGCGCTTCTGGGGGCGGAACAATTTGTCCCACTCAAGAACCAATTCATCGTTGACTGCGATAAGGCGGCGGCGGCCCTTCGGGCTGCGCTCGCGCAGAGCGATGAAGCGCAGGTCAAACGACAGGCTCATCTACTGAAGGGCGTTTTGGGCCAATACGGCGCCCGAGAAGGGGAGGCGATCGCCGCCCGGCTTGCGCACGGCCTGCCCTCTGATTGGCGCGTTGTCACGCAGGCGCTTCTGGACGAAACGGCCATGGCCTGCAACGAAATGGCGGCTTTGGTTGGAGCCTGACGGCTGGTTGCAGCAACCGTCAGGGCGGCCCGCCTCAGTAAATGGCGTAACCGAGGCCGCGGACGTTCTTGATCGTCACGGTCGAGCCAGTCTTCTTGATTTTCGAACGCAAGCGGCTGACGAGCACATCCAGCGCCCTGCTCTGGTCGCTCATGCGTGAGCGGCCGATCACACGCGCCATCTCGGTGCGCTCGACGAACTTGCCGTTGTTCGCAACCAGCAAACGCAGGACGATGAATTCCGAGCTGGTCAGGGGAACGCGGACCTTCTTGTCCGAAATCATCTCGCGTTCGACCTGATCGACTTCCAGATCGCCAAAGACGAGAGAGTTCATGGCGCCTTGCGAGCCGCGACGGTTCGCCCCCTTCAGGGCGATGCGGATGCGCAGCAGGAGCTCGCGCAGCTCGACCGGCTTGATGATGTAATCCTGTGCGCCCAGCTCCAGCGAGAGGACGCGATCAAGCGCCGATTCACGTGCGGAGACGACGATGCAGGGGATCTGGGAGCGCGCGATGGAAGTGAGCAGATCAAAGGCTTCGCCGTCTTCGAGGCTCAGATCCAGAAGCACAATGTCGGGCTTGAAGAGGTCGAGAGAGCGGCGGGCTGCGGCGACGGACCAGGCCATATCCACCTGCATTGAGTTGCTGCGCAGGTAGTCGCCGATCATGAGCCGGACCGACTCGCTGTCCTCCACCAGAAGAACGCGCGTTTCGATTCGCTTGCCAGCCGGCGCACGCGCAGTCTGATCTGCGTCTTGGGTAGGGGCCTTCTGGGTCTTCGTTTCCATCTGCCTAGGTCTTTCCATCGTTCACGGGGCCGCTTTGCTGCAAAATGACTTGTTCTTTACAACAAGAAGAAAGCGAAATCCGTTACCTTTCAAATGACCTAGCGTAATATGCACAAGCTCTAGATACATGTGTTTCCAAGAACGCTCAATAGGCTTGCAAAAATAAAGTGCTTATATAACTGAGCCTTAACTTTATAAACCCCGGTTATCCACCATCTTCGCCCTTTTTTCGCCGCAGCCGTTTCATGTTTGCGCTTACATTTGAAGCGTAAATGGCTGCAGCTGAGCCTGGGATGTCCCCGGCGCTCAATGTGTCAGAGGGGTGCTTCATGCTGCACAGGACATCGAGCAGATCATTTCGTGTGGGGGTGGCTTCCGCCGCCCTTGTGAGCGCCCTTGTCGCTCTGGGACCCTCGGAGGCTTCCGCCCAATATTACAGCCGCCGTGGTCCATCAGCCGGCGCTGTGGCCGCTGGCGTGGTGGGCGGCCTTGCGCTGGGCGCGCTCGCCGCTGGAGCCGCCAGGCCCTATTACGGCCCGGGTCCGGCCTATGTGGTCGAGGAAGAACTGCCGCCGCCGCCCCCACGGCGTTGTTGGTACGAGCGGGAAGATGTCTGGGACGGTTACGGCTATGCGCCCCGCCGCATTCGTGTTTGCCGCTGAACGTCGGCAGTCAGGCCAGCTAAATAAAAAGCCCCGCGGGATCGCCGCGGGGCTAGTTTGTTTCGGGGGTAAACCCATCAGCCGTTGGAATAGATGTCGCGGTCCTTGGTCTCCGGGAGGAAGAGCAGGCCGATGACAAAAGTCGCCATGGCAACCACGATTGGATACCAGAGGCCGGCGAAGATATTGCCGGTCGATGCGACGATGGCGAAGGCCGTGGGAGGCAGGAAGCCGCCGAACCAGCCGTTGCCCAGATGGTAGGGCAGGGACATGCCGGTGTAGCGAATGCGGGTGGGGAACAGCTCCACCAGCAACGCGGCGATGGGCCCATAGACCATCGTGACGAAGATCACGAGGATGAACAGGATGCCCATGGCGTTCAGAGCGCGAGGATCACCAAGCACGCCTGAAATGCTCGGCTGCTTCAGGATGCTGGGGTCGCCTGCCTTGGGATAGCCCGCCGCCTGCGCGGCCGCCACAAGCTCCGCGCCGGTCTTGTCGGCGACGGAAGCGTCGGTTCCATTCACGGACGCTTTCAGCTCTGAGCCGGCAGGGCCTTCCACCAGATCGTAGTGGACCGAGTTGGTGGCCAGCGTGCGACGCACCACGTCGCAAGGCGCTGTGAACGTGCGAACGCCAACGGGGTCGAACAGATTGCTGCAGGTGGACTTGTCTGCGGTCAGCACGACCTTCACGTTCTGCGTGGCGTTGTACAGGGCCGGGTTCACCGTGACAGCGAGCTTCTCGAAGAGCGTGAAGTAGCTGGCCGCGGCGATGAGGCAGCCCGCGAGCAGGATCGGCTTGCGGCCGACCTTGTCAGAAAGCCAGCCGAAGAAGATGAAGAAGGGCGTGCCGAACAGCAGCGAGAAGGCGATCAGCAAATTCGCCGTGGTGCCATCCACCTTCAGGGTCTGGGTCAGGAAGAACAGGGCGTAGAACTGCCCCGTATACCAGACCACCGCCTGACCGGCCGTGCCGCCGAAGAGGGCGATGATGCCGATCTTGGCGTTTTCCCACCGGCCGAAGGCCTCGGTCAGGGGCGCCTTGGAGACGCTGCCTTCTTCTTTCATCTTCTGGAAGGCGGGCGATTCAGCCAGCTGCAGGCGGATCCAGATGGAGACCGCCAGCAGAACGATGGAGACGAGGAACGGAATGCGCCAGCCCCAGGCCGCGAAGGACTCAGGGCTCATGCTCAGGCGCAAGGCTAAAATGACCAGCAGGGAGATGAAGAGGCCGACTGTGGCGGTCGTCTGGATCCAGGATGTATAGAAGCCGCGCCGGCCGTGCGGCGAATGTTCCGCCACATAGGTCGCGGCGCCGCCATATTCACCGCCCAGCGCTAAGCCTTGGGTTAGGCGGCAGAAAATGAAGGCGGCGGGGGCAGCGTAGCCGATAGACTCGTAGCTTGGCAGCAGGCCCACCACGAAAGTGGCGAGGCCCATCAGGGTCATGGTGACGAGGAAGGTGTATTTGCGGCCGATCAGGTCGCCAAGGCGCCCGAAAAACAGAGCGCCGAAGGGGCGCACTGCAAAGCCTGCGGCGAAGCCGAAAAGCACGAATATGAACTTCGCGGTTTCATTCGTTCCGGGCACGAATGCGGTGGCGATATTGGCTGCGAGCGAACCGGCAAGATAGAAATCGTACCATTCGAAGACGGTGCCTGCGGAAGACGCGATGATGACCTTGCGCTCTTCCCGGGTCATTGGCCGTTGCTTGTCGGCTATAGCCATGCTCATGGTGGATTCCTCTCTTGATCAATCCTGCGCCCCAGCTCCTCGACCGAACCGCCTGACGCTTCGAATGATTATGTGGCGCCTATTGCGCCGTCACTACAGTTTCCGCCTCAAATATTCTTGATTGGCCAAGACCGCCGGATTTCCGGTGGTCTTGGCGGCAGCTTACACCACTGCCTGTCGCATATAATAGAGCGAAGCAGGGACCCGCGTCGATTCAGCGGTCATGACACCTTCGTCTAGCGACACCCGATCGGCTACTGCCAATGTGGTGCGTTTCGACGCCCGACCGCGTTCGTTGAGCGTTAGTCTTGCGCAGGGCCGAGTTTCATATGCGTCATCGCCAGAGCGACCGCGCAGGCGTTCGACACATTCAGACTGCGAATGGCGCCGGGCATGTCGAGCCGCGCCAGCACGTCGCAATTTTCGCGTGACAGGCGGCGAAGGCCCTTTCCCTCAGCGCCCAGAACCAGCGCCAGCGGCCTTGAGAGCGTCGTATTTTCCAGCGAGGCGGGCCCGTCTGAATCAAGACCGACGCGCAGATAGCCCATGTCACCCAATTTTTCGAGCGCGCGGGCTAGATTGACGACGACGCAAAGCGGAACATGCTCCAGTCCGCCCGAGGCGGATTTCGCCAGCACCCCGGTCATGTGCGGCGAGTGGCGCTCGGTCGTGACGATGGCGTCCACGGCGAAGGCGGCGGCGGTGCGCACGATGGCGCCGACATTGTGCGGGTCGGTGACCTGATCGAGCACCAGCACGAGGCCGTTGGCCGGGAGATCGGCGATATCCAGGGATTGCAGGGGCCGGGCCTCCAGCAGCATCCCCTGATGGACGGAATCAGGCGGTAGGCGGGTGGAGATCTCGTCCAGCGATACGATGGTGGGTTTGACATCGCGAGCGGCGATCTCGGCGGAGAGCCGTTCTGCAGCTTCCGCCGTCGCCCAGAGGCGCAAGATTTCTCGACGGCTCGACCGCAGGGCTTCGCGAACGGGATGAAAACCCCAGATCTGCGCCACATCCGCTGGCGGGCGATGGCGGGGCTCCTGCCGGGAAAAACGCCTTCCGCCCGCGGCCCCGCCAGGGATGGCGGAGCCAGTTTCGCGCCGATCCTGGGGTGCGCCCTTACGGCCTGAACGAAAATCCTTGCGCGCCACCTGCAACCTCTCATCGCGAACTCGGGGGCAGTCTTGTCACGCCAGAGGGGCTCACGCAATCAAAGCGTCATTTTCCGGGTTGACGGGCGCGCTCCTATTGCGGATAAGCGCGGCCAGATGAGGCCTTGCTTCGCGGCGGGGCTTCTTCGGGACGCGCCGCTTGCGGTCGTGTACCGGGGGAATGTCCCGAGCGGCAAAGGGGGCGGACTGTAAATCCGCTGGCTATGCCTTCGCAGGTTCGAGTCCTGCTTCCCCCACCACCACCTTCCAAATATTTGATTTCAGACGCCAAAGGCGTCTCATCCCAGAAAATTCCCTTGGGCGCCTCGGCCGATACGGCTTGCCAGTGCGCCAATCCGAGGGTCTGATGCCCCCATCCAATCAAGGGGGAAATAATGCGCCTGCTTTCGACCTTCGCCGCGCTGGCACTCGCCATCGGGTTGCCGTCTGTCAGCCTCAAGGCTGCGGAGATCACCGTTCTGTCCGGCAACGGCGGGCGTCCTGTCGTGATTGAACTGAGCGGGCGCTTCGAAAAGGAGACCGGGAACAAAGTGAACATCGACTTCGCCGTCAATCCGCAGGTGCGCAAGCGCGTGCTGGACGGCGAGGCCTTCGACGTCACGGTTCTCAATCCGCCGGTGCTTGATGAGTTGATAAAGGCGGGGAAGGTCAAGGCGGACACTCGCACGGTCATCGGCCGCATCGGCATCGGCGTCGGCATCAAGCAGGGCGCGCCGCGTCCAGACCTTTCGACCGCCGAAGGCTTCAAGAAGGCTTTGCTGGCGGCCAAAAAGGTCGCCTATCCCGAAGAGGGCGCGAGCGGCATCTACTTCGCCAATCTCGTGAAGCGCCTTGGCATCGAGGAGGAAATGAAGTCTCGTCTCATGCCCATGCCCGGCGAATATAATGTCGAGGTCGTCGCCGATGGCGCGGCCGACATGGTCGTGGTCGTCGCCTCGCGCATCTATGGCGTGAAGGGCGTTGACATGGTCGGCCTGCTGCCTGACGAGCTTCAGACGTGGATCGGTTTCGCCGCAGGCGTCAGCGCCAATGCGAAAGATCCCGAGCTTGCGCTGAAACTGGTCAAGGCGCTCGCGGCGCCATCCGCCGAGCCTTTCATGCGGCAGGTCGGTTTGCAGCCCTTCGTGGAGTAAGGCCGCTTCGGCGTTGGCTTGACGGGTCCGCCCGTCAAGCCCTATCCCGCAGAGCGCTTGCCGTCCGTCAGAGGAAACCATGTCTCTTCCCCAAAAGCCGACCACTCGTTTCCGCGCCCTGATCGCAAGGCGTCAGATCACCATGATCCCTTCGGTCGGCGACGCCTTTTCAGCGCGGCTCATCGCCCATGAGGGCTTCGAAGCCCTGATGAGTTCCGGCAATGCGACCTCGGCCATGAAGCTTGGCATGCCGGACGTCGGCGTGATGACGCTGAAGGAAAACGCCGACAACGCTGGCCAGATGGCGGCGGCGAGCGGCCTGCCGGTCTTCGCCGACGCCGACACTGGCTATGGAAACGCATTGAACGTGCGCCGCACGATCATGGAGTTTGAACGCGCAGGCGTCGCCGCCGTGATGATCGAGGATCAGGTCAGCCCCAAGCGCTGCGGCATGCTGGCGGGCAAGAGCGTGATCCCCTGTGGTGAAATGGAAGGCAAGGTGAAGGCGGCGCTCGACGCGCGCAGCGATGATGATTTCGTCATCTGCGCACGGACCGACGCCCGCGCCGTGGAGGGACTCGACAGCGCCATCCGCCGCGCGCAGGCCTACCAGAAGGCTGGCGCCGATGTGATCTTCGTCGAGGGACCGAAGACCATCGAGGAGGCGCAGGATATCGCTCGTAATCTCGATGTCCCGCTGCTCTACAACATCACCCCCACCGGCAGCGTGCCTGCGCTGGATGTTAAGACGCTTGAGAGCATCGGCTATCGGCTCTTGTCCTGCTCGGTCTACATGCTGCTCGCCGCGTTGCCTTCCATGCAGAATTTTCTGCGTGTGCTGAAAGAGACGGGCGATGTCGCGAAGGCCGGGGCGGGCGCCGCCTCGATGAGCGAATATCTCGATATTCTGCGCCTGGATGATTGGCAGAGGCGCGAGGCTTTGTTCACTCCGCCCGCGTCGAAGGACGCGTGAGCGTCGCCCCCCAGAAATTCATGCCGCCTCAAGGCGGCGACAGGAGAGAATGATGCAAGCTTGGATCAAAGGGTTGCTCGTCGCAGCCACGGCGTTGACCGCCACTGTCTCGCGCCCCGTGCAGGCGCAGGAATTCTACACCGGCAAGACGCTGACCATCATCGTGGGCCTCGCCGCGGGCGGTTCAGCGGATACGCTGGTGCGCCTTTTCGCTCCGCATCTGAAAAAGCACATTCCCGGCGAGCCTTCCATCATCGTGCAGAACATGCCCGGCGCAGGCGGCGTTCTCGCCTTCAACTATATCTATGAAAAAGCGCCGAAGGACGGCTCGCAGATCATCCTGTCCCTGTGGGACCCGCTCGCTCAGGCGCTCGGCAATCAGGGTCTGCGGGCGCGTTATGACCAGTTCCCTTATCTCGGCGGCATCGCGGATGTGCGCGTGAACTACATGCGCGTCGACGCCGTGCCGGGCGGGTTCAAGAAGCCCGCCGACATCATGAAAGCGAAGGATCTTATCATCGGCGCCTATGGCACCACGGATCTCTCCGGCATTCTCGCGCATCTGTCGCTCAAGACCCTCGGCGTCGAGCATAAGATCGTGAGCGGCTATCGCGGTGGGGCGGATGTGTTCCTCGCGTTGCAGCGCGGCGAGGTGAACTTCCACAATACGAGTCTTGCGACCTATCGCACGCGGTCCAAGAGCTTCATTACTTCGGGCGAAGGCGCGGGCCTCTCCTATCTCCTGGCCTCAGATGAAAAGGGCGAGTATCGCCGTCGTTCGGATGTGACCGACATGCCGGCGTTCCAGGACCTCTATAAGGAGATCCACGGCAAGGCGCCTGAAGGTCCACTCTGGAACGCCTTCAACTGGACCGTTCAGCAGTTCGGCGATCTCGCCTATGTCGGCATGGCTGCGCCGGGAACATCGGACGCCACCTTGAAGATTTTGCGCAAGGCGATCGAGGATACGATGAATGATAAGGAGTTCATCGATGAGTCCATTCAGCGCAATGGCTTGCCCTTCGATTACGTGGGCATGGAAGAGGGCGCGAAGATCTTCAAGTCGCTCTCCGGCGTCTCGCCTGAGATCGTCAAGACTCTTCAAGAGAGCATGGAGAGCATGGGCGGCAAATGAGCCTGTTGGGGAGGCTGCGGCATGAAACAGAATCGGCGGACCGTGCGGATCGAATGGGGTGACTGCGACGCCGCAGGCATCGTCTATTATCCGCGCTATTTCGAAATGTTTGACGCCAGCACCTCCTATCTCATCGAGGCGGCGAGTGGCTTGCGCAAGCGAGACGTCGTCGCCCGTTATGGACTCGTGGGCTGGCCGATGGTCGATACGCAGGCGAAGTTCAGCAAGCCCGCCACCTTTGGCGATGACATCGACATCGTCAGCGAATTCGTGGAGCTCGGCCGCTCCAGCTTCAAGATCCACCACCGGGTCTTTCATGGCGACGAACTCGCCATCGAGGCATGGGAGACGCGCGTGTTGGTCGCCACCGATCCTTTAAAGCCGGGCCGTCTGCGCTCGGCGCCGATCCCTCCTGAGCTGCTGGCGCAGTTTCAGGGCTGAAGTTTCAGAACAAGACAATCAGACAGAGGAAAAAGCATGGGGCGTTCGTTATTCGACAAGATTTGGGACGCCCATGTGGTTTGCAAGCGGATGGATGGCCGTGAACTGCTGTTCATAGACCGCCACATCACCCATGAGCTGCATGCGCCGCACGCCTTCAAGAAGTTGAAAGAGGCCGGACGCGTGGTGCGCCGTCCCGACATCACCTTCTCGGCGCTCGATCATACGCCGGCCTCTACGCCTGGGCGCGACGATACGACCAATCCCGAAGGCAAGCCCTTCATGGACGCGGTGCGCGCGGCCAGCCGCGAGAACAAGGTGCGCGTCTTCGATCTTGGCGACGCCGAGCATGGCATCTCCCATGTCGTCGGCCCGGAGATCGGCATGGTGCTGCCCGGCGCAACCCATGCGGTGCCTGACAGCCACGCCTGTACGGTTGGCGGCCTTGGCGCGCTGGCCTTTGGTTGCGGCACCACCGAGCTTGAACATGTGCTGGCCACGCAGGTCATGGCGTTGGTGCGGCCCAAGCGCATGCGCGTCCATCTTGAAGGCAAGATCGGCGCGCTCGCGAGCGCCAAGGATGTCGCGCTGAAGGTGCTGTCGCAGATCGGCGTATCTGGCGGTCGCGGCCATATCATCGAATTCGCCGGGCCGGTGGCGCGCGCTCTTTCCATTGAAGGGCGCCTGACCCTGTGCAATCTGACCATTGAAATGGGTTCGCGCAGCGGCCTTGTGGCGCCTGACGACAAGACCTTCGAATGGCTCCATGGCCGCCCCTGGGCGCCCAAGGGCGCCATGTGGGATCGTGCGCTCGCTTATTGGCGCACCTTGCCAAGCGACGAGGATGCCGTCTTCGAGCGCGAGGTCATCGTCGATTGCGACGGCCTGCAGCCGCAGATCACCTGGGGCACCGACCCCGCGCAGGTGATCGAGGTGAACGGCCGCGCGCCTGATCCATCCGCTCTGCCAGTTGAGCAACGCGGCGCAGTTGAGCGCGCGCTCGACTACATGGGTCTTAAACCCGGTGAGAAGATCGCGGGGCTCCCTGTGCATCGCGTGTTCATCGGATCCTGCACCAATGCGCGCCTGCCGGACCTGCAAGAGGCGGCCCAGATCGTGCGCGGTCAGCATGTTGCCGATGGCGTCTTTGCGCTGGTCTCGGCAGGCTCGGCCAGCGTCAAGCGCGAGGCGGAAGCCATCGGCCTCGACAAGATCTTCCGCGACGCCGGCTTCATCTGGGGCGAGTCTGCTTGCTCCATGTGCGCGGGCGCCAATGGCGACGGCGGCAAGGCGGGCGAGCGCATTCTCTCGACCACCAATCGTAATTTCGAAAATCGACAGGGCAGGGGTGTGCGCACCCATCTGGTCGGCCCGGCCCTGGCCGCCGCCGCCGCAATCGCCGGTAAGATTGTCGATGTTCCCCAGATGAAGGCAGGCGACTGATGAAAGCCTTTACCAGCGTTACCGGCACAGCCATTCCTTTTATTGAAGACGATGTGAACACGGATCAGATCGCGCCCATCGGCGCTGGCGCGCGCATGAGCGAAGACTATGCGCATACCCTGTTCCGGCACCGGCGCCGTGGTCCTGATGGCGCGGAGATCCCGGACTTTGTGTTCAACCAGCCGCAATTCCGGACGGGCGCGATCCTCGTTTCGGGCCGCAATTTTGGCTGCGGCAGTTCGCGCGAGTCCGCGGTCTGGACCTTTCTGGCGATAGGCGTCACCTGCATCATCGCCCGGTCATTCGCCGATATGTATCGCGAGAACTGCCTGCAGAACGGCATTCTGCCGATCACATTGTCTGATGAGCAGGCTGATCGTCTTGAAGCGGCGGTCGTCGCCGCTAACGGCGCTTCGCCCTTCACCGTCGATCTCCATTCGCAGGAGCTCTCGGGGCCGGATGGCCTGAAGATCAGCTTCGAGGTCTCGCCCGCCGACCGCACGCGTCTTCTTGAGGGGCTCGATGACATCGGCCTTACGATGAAGCATCGCGCGGAGATCGAGGCTTTCGAAAAGAAGATGGCCGAGGCTCTGCCATGGTCGCAGCGCGCCGACGCATCGAGCCTTTAAGGAGCAGTTATGAGCTTGCGCAAACGCTTCCGTGAACTGATCGCCGCCCCCGGCATGGTCCATGCCCCCGGCGCCTATGACGCCCTGTCGGCGCGCATCATCGAGGCGCAGGGCTTCGATGTGGTGGTGGCTGGCGGCTATGCGGCTGCTGGCTCCCTGCTTGGTCAGCCCGACACCGGTCAATCCAACATGCGCGATTATGCCGATCACTACGGGCGCATCTGCGCGGCGGTGAATGTGCCCGTCTATGTCGATGGTGACACCGGTTTCGGCGGCGTCAACAATGTACGCCAGATGGTGCGTGCCTTTGAGGATGCTGGCGTCGCGGGGCTCTTCATCAGCGATCAGGTCTTCCCGCCGCGCTGCGGCTATATGGAAGGCAAGCAGCTCATCTCCACCGAGGACATGCTCGCCAAGTTGAAGGCGGCGCTCGATGCGCGGCGCGATCCTGATCTATTCATCGTCGCCCGCACCGATGCGCTCTCGGTCGAGGGTCTCGATGGCGCCATCGAACGCGCGCAGCTCTATATGGACATGGGCGTCGACATGGCCAAGGTCATCGGCGCTGACCAGCTCGACGCTTTCAAGCGCGTCTTGCGCGAAGTACCGGGCGCGCAGATGGCGAATATGTCCAACGCCAATCCCAAGGGAATGCCGACGCCCGACGAGTTCGAGTCGGCGGGCGCTGCGATGATGACCTATCCCTCGGCGGCGTTGTTTGCTGCGGTTGGCGCCGTCACCCGCGCGATGGCGTCCTTGAAGCAGGATCGAAACCTTGACGCAGCGCGTCCGAGTTTTTGCACGCTCGATGGCTATTATGATCTCGTTGGTCTGGCGCAGCAGCAGCAATCGGAGCAGGATTATCTGGCCGCAGCCCGCAAGGTCGTCGCCGGACGCGGTCGTAAATAAATATAAACTGGGAGGATCGCCGTGCGGAAAGCATCGCGTTTGCTAGGCCTCTGTGTCTCCTTGTTCGCGACATTCGCGAGCGTAGGCGCGCAGGCGCAGTCCGAGCCCTATTACAAGGGCAAGACGATCACAGTCGTTGTGGGCCTTGAAGCTGGCGGCACGGTCGATCTCTTCGCACGGCTTTTCGCGCAGGTGATCCAGAAGCACCTCAAGGGCTCGCCCACCATTCTCGTGCAGAACATGCCGGGCGCTGGCGGGTTGCTGGCGACGAATTACCTTGCCGAGAAAGCCAAGCCCGATGGGTCCACCATTCTCTGGGGCCCATGGGATCCATTGGCGCAGGCTCTCAAGCTGCCCAACATGCGCGCGCGTTACGAGAATTTTGAATTCCTCGGCGGCACGTCGGACACGCGCGTCCTCTACGCCAGCACGGCGAGCATTCCCGGCGGCTTCAAACAGCCGGCCGACGTCGCCAAGGCGGACATGCTCGTGGTTGGCGCGCTCAATCCCACCGATCCATCGGGACTTCTCGCCCATCTCGCCCTTGGCGTTATGGGCGTGAAGGACAAGATGATCATCGGCTACAAGGGCGGCAATGACGTGTTCCTCGCCATGCAGCGCGGCGAGGTGCATTTTCATTCGACGAGCATCACCACGTTCCGTGGCCGCAATGCAGACTATATCAAGTCTGGGCAGGGGCTGGGCGTCGCTTATCTTGTCGCTGCCGATGCGCAGGGGAATTTCAAACCCCATCCCTTCATCAAGGAGATGCCGGCCTTCCCCGACCTCTATCGTCAGATCCACGGCAAGGCGGCTTCGGGGGCATTGTGGGATGCGACGAACTGGCTGGTCGGGCAAATCGGCGAAATGACCTTCACTGGCTTCGCGCCGAATGGCACGCCACCTGAGGCGGTGGAGGATCTGCGCGTCGCCTACGCAGCCGCCGCCCATGATCCTGAATTCATCGAGAAGTCCATGCAGATGAATGGGCTGCCCTATGAATTCGTGGATGTTCCGCGCGGCAAGGAAATCTTTGCTTCGTTGGCGCAGGTCAGCCCCGAAGTGCTCGCGACCATCACCAAGGTCATCGAACTTAAATAGGCTGAGGCTCCAAGATGGCTGAAATTTCATTCAAGCGGGAAATCGAAAGCCTGAAGCTCTCTGATGGCGAGACCTTTCAGGGCGAAGGCATCATCGCCGTCACCAAGGCGCTGCTGCAATCGGGCGTATCCTATGTCGGCGGCTATCAGGGCGCGCCGGTGGGGCATCTGCTCGATGTTCTCGTTGAGGCCAAGGAGGAGATGCAGCGCCTTGGCGTTCACGTCGAGCCCTGCATGAATGAAGCCGCAGCGGCCGCTATGCTGGGCGCTTCGGTGAACTATCCCATACGCGGCGCTGTGACGTGGAAATCCATCGTCGGCACCAATGTGGCGGCTGACGCGCTATCCAACCTTGCCTCACCCGGCGTCAAAGGCGGCGCGCTCATCATCGTCGGCGAAGACTATGGTGAGGGCGCCAGCGTCATTCAGGAGCGCACCCACGCCTTCGCGCTGAAGTCTTCGATCTGGCTGATGGACCCACGTCCCGAGCTCTCCAACATCGTGCGCATGGTCGAGAAGAGCTTCGAACTGTCGGAAGCCTCCAACACGCCGGTCATGCTGGAGTTGCGTATTCGTGCCTGTCATATGTTCGGCTCCTTCGAGACGAAGGCGAACCGCGCCGCCGAGCAATCAGCCGCGCATCGCGCCCCGGCGCCCGCGACATTCGAATATATGCGTCTGGCCCATCCGCCAGTGACGTTCATTCAGGAGACGGACAAATATAAGCGGCGCCTGCCTGCTGCGCAGGATTTCATCATCGAACATGGCCTCAATGAGATACGTGGCCCGCAGGATGGCGACATCGGCGTCATCGTGCAGGGTGGTCTGTTCAACGCCCTGAACAGCCGTCTTCAAGCGGCGGGGCTTTCTGACATTTACGGCGATGTGAAGCTGCCTGTGCTGGTGCTCAACGTCACCCATCCCCTTGCCCCGCGACAGATCGAGCAGTTCTGCCTCGGCAAGAAGGCTGTGCTCGTTGTTGAAGAGGGCCAGCCTGATTATCTTGAGCAGGCCATCGGCCAGATCCTGCGCAAGGCGGATTTGCAGACGCGCATCTTCGGCAAGGATGTGCTGCCCATGGGCGGCGAATATACTCAACGCGTGCTGGGTCAGGGCCTCGCCACCTTCTTGCGCGCCAATGGTCGCGACTGCGAGGCGCTGGACAGCTGGCTCGGCGCCGTCAGCCAGCATGAAGAGAATGTCCGCGGCATGCTCGTCGCGCCGCTGCCCGCGCGCCCGCCGGGGCTGTGCACAGGCTGCCCGGAGCGCCCGGTCTTTTCCGCGATGAAGGTGCTGAAGGGCGAGATCGGGCCGACACATGTCTCCGCTGACATTGGTTGCCATGCGCTGGCGACTTTCGCGCCTTTCGATCAGGGCAATTCCATTCTGGGCTATGGCATGTCGCTGGCCTCCGCCGCCGCTGTCTCCAACATGCAGGCGCGAAAGCCTGTCAGCATCATGGGCGATGGCGGCTTCTGGCATAATGGGCTGCTCACCGGCGTTGCGGGCTCTGTCTTCAATCGCAATGACGGCGTGCTCATCATCATGAACAACGGCTATTCCAGCGCCACCGGGGCGCAGGATCTACCGTCGAGCGCACCGACCCATGACGGGAAGGGCGCTGGCGTCGATATCGAGAAGACGCTGCGCGGCATGGGCGTGAAGATGATCAGCCGCGTTCGCACCTATGACATAGGTCGCATGATCAACACCCTGCGCGAGGCTATCCTGTCGCCGGCCAAGGGCCTGCGCGTCATCATCGCCGATGGCGAATGTCAGTTAGCGCGGCAGCGTCGCATCAGGCCTGAGAACGCCAAGGCGATCGCGGCCGGTGAGCGTGTCGTGCGTACGCGCTTCTGGGTCGATCCGGAGATTTGCACGGGCGACCATTCCTGCATACGCCTCTCGGGCTGCCCCTCGCTGACGCTAAAGCCGAATGAAGATCCGCTGCGCAAGGACCCGATCGCCCATGTCAATAATGACTGCGTCGGCTGCGGCGTCTGTGGCGATGTCTCCCATGCCGCGCAACTTTGTCCTTCGTTCGCGCAGATCGACATTGTGCAGAATCCCCGGTGGTTCGATCTCTTCCGGCAGAAGTGGGAGACGAAGATCATCCGTGTCCTGAGCGGGGAGAGCAAGTGAAGAGCGGGCCTGTCCGTATTCTCATCTCGGCCCTTGGCGGCGAAGGCGGCGGCGTTCTGGCGAGTTGGCTTGCAGACGCCGCCATGGCTGACGGCTATGCGGCGCAGCGCACCTCGGTGCCCGGCGTGGCGCAACGCACCGGCAGCACGACCTATTATGTCGAGATTCTGCGCGCAGACGGGCGTTCGCCTGTGCTGAACCTCGCCCCCACGGCTGGCGAAGTTGATCTCTTCATCGCAACCGAATTGCTTGAGGCGGGGCGGCTCATTCAGGCAGGTTTCGTCACGCCTGACCGCACCACGACCATCGCACCGCTGCGCCGCGTCTATGCGATCACCGAAAAGATCGCCATGGCGGACGGGCGCGCGGATTCCGATCTTATCGTGAACGCCGCAAAGGGCTTTTCTAAAGCCTGCTGCATCGGCGATTTTCAGGCTCTTGCCGATGCGGCGAATGCGCAGCTGAACGCCGTCATCTTCGGTCTTGCGTGCCGCGCCCTGCCGCTAGCGCCAGAAGCTTGCCGCACCGCGATCAAGCTCGATGGCAGGGCGGTCGAGGCGAATTTGCGCGGCTTTGAGGCAGGGCTTTCTTATGAAGGCGATACCCCGGCGCCAGAAGCGCCCGCAGCAGAACCAACGCCTTCCCTTTTCGACGCCATGATCGACGCTTTGCCGGAAGAGGCTCGGTTCAACGCGCGCGCAGGCGTCGAGCGGCTGATTGATTTTCAGGGCTTGGCGCATGCTCGCCTTTATCTCGACAGGCTTGAGCATTTTGCTATCCGTCGTGAAACGGATGGTCCGTTCATCGCCGAATTGGCGCGTCATCTCGCCGTGCGCATGTCGAGCGAAGACGTCGTTCGTGTCGCCCAGCTTAAATTGCGCGAGGCGCGGTTGGAGCGTGTGCGTGCGGAGGCGCGGGCTCGGCAGGGCGATATCGTTCGGGTGATTGAATTCCTGAAGCCCGGACCTCACGAAATCCTCTCCATTCTCCCTTCGCCTTTGGCTCGCGGATTGTTGGGTCTCGTGCGGCTGATGGGGCTGGAGCGCAA
>CANGOK010000008.1 GCA_947455285.1 Beijerinckiaceae bacterium
ACCGAGCCCGCAAAGACGCGGCCCGTGACCATGCGGCCGAGATAGGGATTGGCTTCGAGCAGCGTTCCGAGCAGGCGGAAGGAGCCTTCCTCGATCTTGGGCTCGGGCACATAGCGCAGCACGAGATCAAAGAGCGCGGCCATGCCCTGATCGGTCGGGCCTTCGGGCGAGTCGGCGACCCAGCCCTGCTTGGCGGAGCCGTAGATGATCGGGAAGTCGAGCTGCTCGTCGGTGGCGTCGAGGGCGGCGAAGAGGTCGAAGACCTCGTTCACGACTTCTGTGACGCGGGCGTCGGGGCGATCCACCTTGTTGATGCAGACGATGGGCTTGAGGCCGATCTTCAGCGCCTTGCCGACCACGAACTTGGTCTGGGGCATTGGGCCTTCGGCGGCGTCCACGAGCACGATGGCGCTATCCACCATCGAGAGAATGCGCTCCACCTCGCCGCCGAAGTCGGCGTGGCCGGGGGTGTCGACGATGTTGATGCGCACGTCCTTCCAGACGACCGAGGTCGCCTTGGCCAGAATGGTGATGCCGCGCTCCTTTTCGAGGTCGTTCGAATC
Source organism: Beijerinckiaceae bacterium (assembly GCA_947455285.1). Taxonomy (GTDB): domain Bacteria; phylum Pseudomonadota; class Alphaproteobacteria; order Rhizobiales; family Beijerinckiaceae; genus Terripilifer. Next base: position 564 of record CANGOK010000008.1, read on the forward strand.
CATCACGCGCTCGACGACGCGCTGGTTGTCGCGGAAGGCGCCGGACTGCTGGAGAAGGCGGTCGACGAGGGTCGTCTTGCCGTGGTCGACGTGCGCGATGATCGCGATATTGCGAAGCTGCATCTTGGTCTCTTGGCTGGGCTCGCCGCCACCTGGCAGGGAGCAATGCGATGTCCTGCCCCGTCCTCATGACGGATGCGCGACGGTCGCGACGAAAAGGGAACGCGCGGGCCTAACCCGCTTTGCCGCGGTGCAATAGCGGAATTTGGCCGGTTTGGAAAGACCGGGGCGCGGAAAGTCGACTGAGTTTGCACGGACCCGTCAGGGGGCGGGCTTTGGCGAAGGCATATGATGCAGGGGCAGGGTAGGACCTTGGGCCGCCCAAACTGTTTCAAATCGACAATGTGTTCGACACCAGAGGCATGCTGACGGTGACAACCATTCGATCAACTGAAGCATGTCGGCATAGGCTGAAGGCAGGTTCCAGTGAATGATCGGCTCGTAATGTGCGATCCTGTTCCTGAGTTTTCGGATGGGGCCAAGGCGGGCGGAGAACTGTTTTCTGCCCATATATTTTCCATCTTCAGTTCGGGCGATTTTATGCAATGAGGATCGCCAGAGCTCCTCATATTCCCATCCCAGAAACGCTGCCCAATAGCCGAATGTAAGCGCGGGTATGATTGTGACCGGCTCCAATCGCCAAGAGGTGACATCCATGTCTTGCTTGGCGTTTTGCAGCATTTTCCTTTGATTACGGCTTCTCAGAAATCGCTCGTCTTCGAACCAATCTGATGAAACGGCCTCCGTCAGGACGGCGTTAATGCGATTTCGTATCGTGATCTCCAGAATATGCAGGGGAACGTGTAGGCTTTCCGAAAGAAGGACATTCGAAGTGTAGAGCCCGATAGCAGCCTCTCGATCGCCGTTCGCCCATTTCAGAAATGTCGAAAACCGCTCTATCGAGAGCGCATGCTCGAAAATGGTCAACTCAAATGCCCCGGCCTTGAAAAATGTTTCGGTGGCTGTTAAATATCTTTTCGTGAACCCCGGTACCGCCTCTGCTTCGCATGCGGCCGGGGTATGTTTTTTATAGGCCCATTCCTCGATGCTATTGCGCAGGATCAGGTTGGTTATTTGAACTTAAACTTATCAATAAATCAAGCCAAGCCACTACTCCCCCGCCAGAATCCTCGGCGTTTCCAGCCTTTGCGTCGGCTGGCGACTTTCGATCTGCCGCCTGCGGTCGCGGATGGCGAGGCGCACCTGGTCGAGGGCGAGGCCCAGCGCGGTCACGCGGTGTGTGTCGAGGTGGCGCAAGGATCCTGCTTCCAGCGCCTGCGCCAAAATGGTGTCGGCCTCGCGCTCGAGTTCATCCAGTCTGGTCGAGGTTGAAGCTTCCCGGGCGGTGGCGAGACGCTCCAGCAGGAGCTGCATCAGTTCTTCAGATCGGGCATGGGTCACGGCCGTCAGCCGGCTGGCGAGCGCAGCTGCGGCGGAGGCCAGAACCGACAGGAGCATGGCTCCTATATATATGAAATCACTATATTTATCGAGAAAGCTTTCTTCGTCGCCATCGAGGTAGGCCGCTGCGCCCGGATGTACGGGAAAGGGCGCGCCCTTGTCGGTCGAAGGTTCTTCCATACGATTGGCGATCGGCGCCGTGGCGGCGATCAGGGGCCGAGTGGAGAAGAACAGCCTGACCACATCGCCGACCACCCCGTCAGCCGTTTTTGTGCGCGCCACGAGCCGGGTGCTTACGCCGAGCGTCTTGAGGTCGGTCACAGGCCGGGGCGGGGCGCCGCCGAAGGACCCGACAGGCACGTCCATGGGTTCGAAAGCCGGAAAGCGCTGTGCGAGGGCCTTCGCCTCAAGCACCGGCAAGAACGTCGGCGCCCCCTGACCTGCGGCCGCAACCGCAGAAACGGCCTCAGCCAATTGCGGCGAGGCGGGATTGCCAATCATGAGCAGCGCATCGATCTGGCGGCTGGCGAAAGCCTGCGCCAGTCCATCGAATGTGAGCGTCACCTTCCGCACATCCTCGCGCGCATCATATTGGTTGAGCAAAACATCGAGGACCCGCGCATTGGCCTCCCCGCCGGGGTGGGCGGACAGCACGCCGACGGTGCGCCCCTTGAGATCCTCAATGCGGCTTATGCCGGAACCACCGGGCGCAAGAAGCGTCGTGGCGTCGCGGTGCAGGATCAGCGCCGTCTGGCCTTGGGCGGGCATGGCGATATCCGTGCGCACCACAGCAAAATCCGCCGCGCCCTCGTCGATGGCGGCGGCGCTCGCGGTGACGTTGTCGACCGGGACGACCTTCAGGCGAATGGGGTCGCGCTCGCGCGCGAAAACGGAGGCGGCGGCGGTGATGAGTTGATGATCGGGCGTATCGCGCGACACCGCCACGCGCACTTGCGTGGGTCTTGCAAAATACCATGCCGAGAGCGCGACCACGGCGACCAGCGCCAGCGTGGCCGCAATGGATGCGAAGACATATCGGCGCATGTCGCCTCCGGGCCAGCCCCGCCCACCGGGACCTCAATGAAGAAGATTCAGGCGGGGCCGCAGGTTCCCTGAGGGGGATCAGCGTCCGGTCTTGCGATCCCGCTTGCCCAGCGTGCGCAGGCGCAGGGCGTTGAGCTTGATGAAGCCTGCGGCGTCGCGATGGTCATAGGCCACGGCGCCTTCCTCGAAGGTCACGAGGTCCTGATCATAGAGCGAATAGGGCGACTGGCGGCCCACCACGCGCACATTGCCCTTGTAGAGCTTGAGGCGCACGCGGCCGGTCACCAGCTCCTGGCTGCGGTCGATGAGAGCCTGCAGCATCTCGCGCTCGGGCGAGAACCAGAAGCCGTTGTAGATCAGCTCAGCGTATTTCGGCATCAGCTCATCCTTCAGATGGGCCGCGCCGCGGTCTAGCGTGATGGATTCGATGCCGCGATGGGCTTCGAGCAGGATCGTGCCGCCGGGGGTCTCATAGACGCCGCGCGACTTCATGCCCACGAAACGGTTTTCGACGAGGTCGAGACGGCCGATGCCATTGGCCTTGCCGAGTTCGTTGAGCTTGGTCAGCAGGGTCGCTGGGGACATCTTCACCCCGTCGATGGCGACGGGATCGCCCTTCTCGAAATCGATCACGATCTCGGTGACGACGTCAGGCGCGTCCTCCGGCGAAATGGTACGCATATGCACATATTCCGGCGGCTCGACCCACGGATCCTCAAGCACCTTGCCCTCGGACGAGGAGTGCAGAAGGTTGGCGTCGACCGAGAAGGGCGACTCGCCGCGCTTGTCCTTGGCGATCGGGATCTGATGAGCCTCGGCGAAGGCGATCAGCTGTTCGCGGCTCTTGAAGTCCCATTCACGCCAGGGCGCGATGACCTTGATCTCGGGCTCGAGGGCGTAATAGCCAAGCTCGAAACGCACCTGATCGTTGCCCTTGCCAGTCGCGCCGTGGGACACCGCGTCAGCGCCGACCTTGCGGGCGATCTCGATCTGCTTCTTGGCGATGAGCGGGCGGGCGATGGAGGTGCCCAGGAGATAGAGGCCCTCATACTGCGCGTTGGCGCGGAACATCGGGAAGACATAGTCCCGCACGAATTCCTCGCGCAGATCCTCGATGAAGATGTGTTCGGACTTGATGCCGAGCAGCTCCGCCTTCTTGCGGGCGGGCTCCAGCTCCTCGCCCTGGCCGAGATCGGCGGTGAAGGTCACGACCTCGCAGCCGTAGGTGGTCTGCAGCCACTTCAGGATGATGGAAGTGTCGAGGCCGCCCGAATAGGCGAGGACGACGCGCTTGATGTCTTTCTGGGCCATGGATTGAACTCGTCATTGGGGCCGCTCGGCGGCCATGATCGGCGCGGACTATAGAGGCGGATCGCCATCGCGCAAGCCTTGCTTGGCTGCCCCTAGGATGAACCTTCGCAGCAGGGCGATGAGAAGCACGGTGAGAAGCCCCGCCATCAGCGCATCCGACAGGAAGTGCCCCCCGAACGCGACCCGCAACCCGCCGGTGAGCGCGCCGATCGCCAGCGCAGCCGCCATGGCTGGCAGCCGCAGGGGCGGCGGGGCGAGGCTCGCGGGAGCGACCAGCCAGAAGGCGCCTGAGGTTTCGCCTGACACGAAAGAGCAGTTCTTCGCGCAGGCGCCGTCGAGGCGGTTCCAGGCGCGGAATTCGAGCGATCCGCCGAATTCCTGCACCTGCACGGGCCGGGGGCGATGCCAATGGTCCTTGAGAATCACATTGACCAGCAGACCCGGCCCCAGCGCCAGGCTGAGCGCGAGAAAGACGAGGCTGCGGCCATCCACCTGAACGGGCTCCTTGAACCCGGTGCGGCCTGCGACCCAGAGCAGGGCGGCGCAAGCCATGATCGTGGCGGGCAGATAGAAGAGCGTCGCGCGCAGCGCTTTCAGGAAAGGCCCATTCCCCGGAAATCCCTCGGGCGAATGAAACAAGGCCGCGCTCATGAGGTCGAGCTCCGGCCAAAGGGCGAAGAGCGCGCCCGTGATGAGCGTCAGAAAAAGCAGCAGGGCGAGCGGGGATAAACGCAATGGATGCCTCCTGCCCCTCCTTTAGCGGAGGCGGGCGGGGGGTGAAAGCGCCAAGACCCTCAAACCGATCCGACTTGCGAAGCCGGAGTGGTCTGCTACTACTTTTGTCAAACGAGCAGAAACCGCTGGGGGAGGCGACATGACAAGCACACGCCCGAAAATCGTCACGATTACGGCGCGCGATGGAACTGAGCTGGCGGCTGCAGTTTACATGCCGCAGGGCAACGGTCCTTTTCCGGCTCTTTTCGCCGCGTCGCCTTATCGTTTCGACAACAACCTCCTTGCCGCAAGCCCGCAATTCCTATGGCGCGAAACTGGTCCGATCGACTGGTACATGACGCAGGGTTACGCCTATGTGCATCTGGATGTGCGCGGCAGCGGCAGGTCAGGCGGACACTTTGGATTTCTCGACCGCAAGGAACAGGAAGACCTTTATGACGCGATCCAGTGGGTCGGCGCACAGACATGGTCCAACGGGCGCGTGGGCGGCATAGGCCAATCCTATTACTGCATGTTGCAATGGTTCATGGGCGCGCAGAATCCTCCCGCGCTGAAGTGCCTTGGCGCACATGACGGACTCGCTGATCCCTACCGCGCCAATTGCTATAATGGAGGCATTCCCGGCGATTTCTTCCCCGGTTACTGGTGGTATCAGAACCGCTTCATCAACCGTTTTCCAGCCGAAGGCCCGCCTCGCGAACAGGAGTCGGACCTCACCGCCATGGTGGCTGCGCATCCGCTCTATGATGACTTCTGGAAGGAACGTTGCGCGCGCGAGGTTCAGGATCAGATCAAGGTTCCGATCTATTGCTCGGGCGTTTGGTCGAAAATGTTCATTCATGTGCGGGGCGTCATCGACGGCTACCGCAATGCGCAGGGGCCAAAGAAAATGCGCATGTCAGGCGCTCCCAACGCCTGGGGCGCGGCGGCGGAATTCGCGAGCGTCGAGTTTCATGAAAAGGTGCTGTTGCCCTTCTACGATCATTATCTCAAGGGTCTTGAGACCGAATATGAACAGCGCCCGCCGGTGCAATATGCTGTTCGCGGTTCGCAGATCATGCGTAGCGCGCAAAGCTGGCCGCCGGAAAATGTGCGCTATGAGCGTTGGTTGCTGAACGCCCATCCCTCGGGAAGCGTGACCTCGTTGAATGATGGCGGGCTTGCCAAGGAAAGTCCCTCGGGTGAAGGGGCGACGAGTTATGATTATCCGAACCCTGGATGGGTATCCGGCGTCGTCGGCTTTGGTCCGCAGGGGCCAGCGAGCGGCTTTGATCCTGTTCGCCGCGTTCTGACCTTCACAAGCGCGCCGCTTGCTTCCGACCTTGAAATCGCTGGTCCCATCAAGATGGAGTTGTTCGCTTCCTCCAGCGCGACGAACACCGATTTCTTCATCAAGGTAAGTGATCAATTTCCGCAGTCGAGCGAAGATCGGGTGAAAGGCGTCAATCCTTTCGCCGAAGTCGTTTCGCGCGGCTGGCTGCGCGCATCGCATCGAGCTGTCGATGCGGCACGCTCGAATGAGATGGAGCCATACCATCCTCATGACCACGAAGAGCCGATCAACCCGGGCGAGATCTATAAATTCGAGATCAGCATTGAGCCCATGGCCTATCTCTTCAAGCAAGGGCATCGCATTCGCCTTGAAATCGTGAACGGCGATTCCCCTGTCTCCGAACAGTTGTGGCCGCATTTCTATCGTCCGGACAAAACAGGGCGTGACACGATTCATCACAGCGCCGAACATCCTTCGGCGTTGATCCTGCCCGTAAGCGGGGGCTGACGGATTACAGGTTTTGCCAGAAACTCAGGGGAGTGAAATGAGCAATCAGACGATCGACGTCTCACGCATGATCGACGAAGGCCGCACAGGTGGTTTCATCACGCGCCTTGTCCTCATCACTTTTCTGCTCGTGGTGGCGGATGGGTTCGACATCGCCGCCATTGGCTTTGCTGCGCCGGGGATCACCCGCGATTTCGGCATAACCGATCCCAATGTCGTTGGTCGCATGATTGCGGCGAGCCTCGTGGGCATCTTGTTCGGCTCGCCCCTCTTCGGTTGGGTGGGCGACCGTTTCGGGCGCAAGACGGCGATCATCGCATCCTGCTTTCTTTTTGGCGTGTTCACTTGGGTGACGGCGATCGCATCCAGTCCTGAGCAGATCATGGCGCTGCGCTTCATCGCGGGCCTTGGAATCGGCGGCCTTCTGCCCAATGTGACCGCCCTGATTTCGGAATTGGCGCCCGCGCGTTATCGCGCCGCCATCATCATCTTCACATTCACCGGCGTGGCCTTTGGCGGCGCCTTGCCGGGCGTGGTGGCCGCAACGCTCGTCGCCCAGCATGGGTGGCAGGTGATCTTTCAGGTTGGGGGCGCCTTTCCTATTCTGGTCTCGCTGCTTTGCGTCTGGATGTTGCCTGAATCGGTCAAATACCTCGTTCTGAAAGGCAAGGGAGAGGCGCAGGTCGCTCAAATTCTGAGCCAGATAGGAGCCGACAGGCCGATCGACGCAAACGCAACCTTTGTTGTGGCGGATGAACACAAGCACGGCGGGGTGCTGAAGGCGCTCTTCGAAGGACCTTTGGCTATCCTCACTCCGTTGCTGTGGGCCCTCTTCATCGTCAATCTCATGGGTTATTTTTTCCTTCTGGGATGGACTCCCGTCGTGCTTCAAGCGGCTAAGATCGACCCGTCGAAGGCTGCGCTGGCTGGCGTCTTGCTCCAGTTTGGCGGCGTTTTCGCTGGGCTTGTCTTCTTCTGGTTCCGTCTGATGGAGCGCTATGGGGTGCTGCCGGTCGCGGTTCTTCTCGGGCTCGCGGTTCCCGTGGTGGCGGGCATTGGAGAGGCTGCGGTCATGCAGGCCGAGGGATTGATCTTCGCCTTGCAATTTCTGGCGGGGGTCTGCTGTCTTGGCGTGCAGTTCTCCATCAACGCCCTCTCAGGCATTCTCTATCCGACCGCCGTGCGCTCCAGCGGTTCTGGCGCAGCTCTGGGAATCGGGCGCCTGGGCTCGGTGGTTGGTCCCATCGTGGGAGGGGCGCTCATCGCCCGTCAGTTGCCGACCGATCAGCTCTACGCATTCGCGGCGCTTCCCTTCGCTATTGGCTGCCTCATCGCGATCTTGATGACCCGATACTATAAGGTCGCCCGGCCTGCCGGCGGCTGACAAGCGCGCTCGTCAGGTAAGTCAGGGGCTGGTAAGGATGGCGCATGACCTCACCTCTTTCCCCTGACGAGATCGAACGCTACGCCCGCCACATCGTCCTGCATGGCGTTGGAGGGCCCGGACAGCAGAAGCTGAAGGCCGCGCGCGTGCTGGTGATCGGTGCGGGCGGGCTTGGCTCGCCGCTGATTCAGTATCTGGCGGCGGCTGGGGTCGGGCATATCGGCGTCGTTGATGACGACACGGTGTCGCTCTCCAATCTGCAGCGGCAGGTGCTGCACACCAGCGCAGACATCGGCCGCCTGAAGGTCGAGAGCGCGAAGGAGGCCGTGGCGCGGCTCAATCCTCATGTGGCGTTGACCATGCACCCGCAGCGGCTCGACGCCTCCAATGCGCGTGAACTCGTGCGCGCCTATGACCTCGTCGCCGATGGGTCCGATAATTTCGACACGCGCTATGCGGTCTCCGACGCCTGTTACCATGAGGCGCGGCCTCTTGTGACGGCGGCCGTCGGCGCTTTCGATGGATCGCTGACGACGCTGCGTCCCTTCGAGCGCGATGCGCAGGGCCGGCCCAATCCAACCTATCGCTGCATCTTCCCCGAAGCGCCGCCCGCAGGCGCCATCCCCGCCTGCGCGGAAGCAGGCGTGCTCGGCGCGCTGACAGGCGTTCTAGGCTCCATGATGGCGCTCGAAGTGCTGCGCGAACTCACGGGCTTTGGCGAAAACCTCGTAGGACGTCTGTTGCTCGTCGACAGCCGCGCCATGCGTCTCGAGACAATGAGCTATGGCTGGGATCCGGCCAATCCGCTGAATGGCGAGGGAGCGCGGCAAGGTTGATGCTCCTCGCCCGCTGGTCTATCACTTGACGCCTTATCAACCCCGGGAGGGAACATGTCGCTTCACTCAGTCTCGATCCCCGTCTTCGTGCAGCTCATCAACAGCGCGCAAAAAATGATCGACAAGACGATCGCTCACTGCGCAGCGAAAAAGATCGATCCCGCCGCCTTGCTCAATGATCGGCTCTATCCCGACATGTTCCCGCTGGTTCGCCAGTTCCAATATATCGCCGACCATTCCTCGGGCGCGTGCCTGCGTATGGCTGGCAAGGATGCTCCGGTGCCCCCGCGCGAAGAAACCACTTTCGAGCAGTTGAAGGAGCGTCTCGCCAAGGCCCTCGCCATCGTCGAATCCGTCTCCGCCGCCGATGTGGACGCCCATGCGGACAAGGACGTCACCTTCGCCATGGGGCCGCGTTCGGTCACGATGCGCGGGCGTGAATATATGCTTCACTACGCGATGCCGAACTTCTATTTCCACACCACGACCGCCTACGCCATCCTGCGCCATAACGGCGTGGAAGTGGGCAAGCGTGACTTCCTTGGCGTCATCCCCGGCTTTCCCGCCGCCTGACGTCGTTCAAACCTGAGAAAGAGTGATCGCATGAGCATTCGTCGCATCGGCGCGGGCCCGCGCATGAGCAAGGCCGTCGTCCACGGAAACACCGTCTATCTGGCGGGCCAGGTCGCTGATAAATCCAAGGGCGCGAGCGTCGCCGACCAGACCAAGGAAATCGTCGGCATCATCGACGAGCTTCTCAAGGAAGCTGGTTCCGACAAGACGAAGATCCTCTCCGCGACGATCTATCTTTCGGACATCTCGACCTTCCCGCAGATGAACTCGGTCTGGGACACCTGGGTCGTCGCAGGGCAGACACCCGCCCGCGCCACGGTCGAGGCGAAGCTCGCCGCCCCCGAATATACGGTCGAAATCGCGGTCACCGCCGCGATCTGATCTGTTTCTTTGACAGCTTGAAGGGCCAGCCTCGCGCTGGCCCTTTTTGTTTCAGCCCTCGATGATGCCCTGCACTTGACTCATGAAATCACGCTTGGCGAGCGGCAGGCCGCTGTGGCGCAGCAGGTCGTAGGCGGTTGTGGCGTGAAAGAAGAGGTGCGGCAGCGCATAGTGCAGCACGAAATCGCGCCCTTTCATGCTGCGCGTGCTTCCTCCCGCAGGGAAGGTCAGCACCTTGTCGGCGGCCGCATCCACCGCCGCCCGGTCGAAGGCGCGCACATAGGCCAGCGCCTGCTCCACGCGCGTCTTCAGCTCCTCCAGCGTCTTTTCGTCATCGGTGGGCTTTTGCATGGCCGCGTCCGTGAGCATCGCGGGGATGGCGTAGGCCCAGCGCGTCACGGTGCGCACCTGCTTGTCGAACGCATACATGTCCGGAAAGAAGCGCGCGGTCAGATAGGCCTGCTGGTCGTATTTCGACGCCGCGCAATGGGCGATGGCTTTGTCGAGCGTCCCCGAGAGGCCCGTGAGCGTCTGGATGATGACGTCGATCGACGCCTGCGAAAGCGAAATGGTCATGGCTTCCTCCCTGCCCCTGAGGGGCTTTTGATGCGGCGGCGCCATCTTCGTCCCATGCTCCCCGCGCTTGCGAAAGCGCCCTGATCGACCTAGAGGTGGATCAGGCGGGTGCGACCCGCATTTTCCAAGCGGGAGGCGAGATGAACGCGCACGACGAGATCAAGCAGAAGATGATCATGGCTGGCAAGATCCTCGTGGCCGAAGGCCAGGATGATTTCACCCGTGGTCATATTTCCTTCCGCCTGCCCGACAATCCCGGCTTGTTCTTCATGAAGGCCCACAGCATCGGCCTCGACGAGATCACGATGGAGAACATTCTCACCATCGATCTTGAAGGCAATGTCGTCGCTGGAAAGGCGAAGCGCCATTCCGAAGTCTATATCCATTCCGAGATCTTCAAGGCGCGTCCGGACCTGAACTGCGTGCTGCACACGCACCCGACCTATGCGACCGCCTTCTCCGCCACGGGCCGCCCCATGCGCGCCTATAGCCAGCCTGCGGCGCTCTTCTACAACGCCATCGGAACATATACCGACACGATCAATCTCATCCGCAGCCACGAGATGGGCCACGGCGTCGCCAAGGCGCTCGGGCCGCACAAGACGGTGCTTTTGAAGAACCACGGCGTCGTCGTATGCGGCGCCTCCATCGAGGAGACGATCATCAGCGTGATCATGCTGGAGAACGCCGCCCAGATTCAGATGATCGTCGATGCCGCAGGCAACCCTGCTCCCGAGTTCCCGCTCGATGACGTCATGAAGCTCCAGCACGACATCAGCCGCCCCGAGCAGTTCGTCGTGAACTTCGATTATCTGGCGCGCCGGGTGAAGCGTCGCGAGGGCTGAGCGCCCTCGTCACTTCCCCTGAAAATCAGGCCGACGCTTCTCCATGAAGGCGCGTCGGCCTTCGATGTAATCTTCGCTCGCAAGACAGGCCTGCGCCAACGCGTTGCAGAGTTCATCGTCGGGCGGGCGCGTGGGGTCGGCGTATTCGTCGACCATTTTTTTCGAAGCGATGGTCGAGAGCGGCGCATTCTGCGCGATGGTGGCGATATAGGCCGCCACATCCGCCTCGAAAGTCTTCACCGGCGCAACCTGATGCACCAATCCCATGGCGAGCGCTTCCTGCGCGCTATAGCGCCGGGCGGTGATGAGAATCTCCTTCACGCGCGCCGCGCCCACGATCTGGATCAGCCATGAAATGAAGTCGGTTCGATAGGCGATGCCGAGCCTTGCGGCAGGCACGCTGAAGGCCGCGTCTTGCGAGGCGATGCGCAGATCGCAGGCGGCGGCGAGGCCCATGCCGGCTCCGAAGCAAAAGCCATTGATCCGCGCCAGCGTAGGCTTGGGGAAAGCGCGCAGCCTCGTGAACATGCCGCAGGAAATGGCCTCGTAACGGGCGATGGCCTCGGGCTGGGAACGCAGGGCCTCGAATTCGGAAATATCGGCGCCCGAGACGAAGGTCGCGCCCGCGCCGCGCACGACGAGCAGGCGCACGCGTTTATCCTGCGCCAGCGCGTCGATGAGGTCCGACGCCTGCTGCGACATGGCCAGGTTGATGGCGTTCATCCGCGCGGGGTTGTCGTAGATGAGTTCCGCCACCCCGTCACGAACCTCGGCCGTGACCCTGGCGCTGCTCACGCCACGCCTTCCATGATGATGATCTGGCCGGTCGAAGCTTGCTTGCGATAGACGGAAGCCGCCTGATACTCGGGGCAATTGTAGCAATCGAGCGCGGCCTGGTAGGACGGAAACTCGATCACGATGTTGCGCGAGGGAACCTCGCATTCGGGCGCCGTATACTTGCCGCCGCGCGCCAGAAAATTCGCGCCGAAACGCGCAAAGGGTTCTGCGGCGCCGGCGAGGTAGGTCTTGTAGACCTCCATGTCGTGAACATCGTTATGCGCGATCCAGTAGCCCTTTGGCATAGCCGCCTCCATTTTGCTTCGGGGCGACACTGTAACCACACAGACGCCAAGCATCATCCCAAATCGTGCGATGTCAGATTGCGGAGGATGGGACTATTTGCCGACGGCGTTGGCTATCACGAAGGCGAAAAAGGCGCCGACGAGGCACAAGATCAGGATGGTGAACTCCATTCCGCGCTTGGGTTCTTCATCGTCCATTGCTATCCCCTAGCTTGAGCTTTACATTTAAGCTATTTAAACAGAATACGCATTGTTCACATTTTCGCCTTGATTTGGCGCAACGGAAAAAACGCATCCTCTTCAATTTTTAATAGAGTATTTCGGGAATTCAACTGGCTGAAAATTGTATCTCAATTAAATATATTCGTTTCTTTTATTGCGACAAATTCGACTGCGCCCACAGGGGGGGGTGAGCTTGAAAACCCCCATCGCCAGACAAGCTCTATGTCCTGAACTGTCGCGCCAATTCATCCAGAAGGGACATTCATTGGCTGGCAACGCCCTGGCTCTCGAAGACACCAAGGAAGTTCTGCTGTTCCTCGCTACGGCGGGCGTTGTCGTGCCCCTATTCCGGCGGCTCAAGGTAAGCCCGGTGATCGGCTTTCTGGGAGCGGGCGTCTTGCTGGGGCCGCACGGGCTTGGCCGTTTATCGGATGGGTCCTGGCTCAACCTGTTCCAGCTCGAGAATACCGAGCGCATCGCTCAGATCGCCGAATTCGGGGTGGTCTTCCTGTTGTTCATGATTGGTCTTGAGCTTTCCTATGAACGACTGGCGCGTCTGCGGCGGCTGGTTTTTGGGCTGGGGGCCGCGCAGGTGGCGCTCAGCGCCCTCGTCATCTGCGAAATCGCGGTGTTGATCTTCGGTCTGCCCCAGGGCGCTGCGCTGGTGGTCGGCGGTGCGCTGGCCCTGTCCTCGACAGCCATCGTCATTCCAGTGTTGGCGGAGCGACGGCGTCTTTTGACCACCGCCGGACGCGCGGCCTTCGCGGTGTTGCTGTTTCAGGATCTCATGGTGGCGCCGCTGCTTTTTGCGGTCTCGATGGCGGGCGTGGGGGGCGGGGGAACGAGCTCGGAGATCGTTTACGCCATCCTGCCGGCGATGGTGGCGCTTGCGGTGCTCGTACTGGGCGGCAGGCTCCTGTTGCGTCCCCTGTTCCATCAGGTCGCGCTGACGCACTCGACCGAGTTCTTCATGGCGGTCTGCTTGTTCGTCGTGGTCGGCGCAGGCGTGGCGAGCGCCATGAACGGCCTCTCGATGGCGCTCGGCGCCTTCATCGCCGGGCTGCTTCTGGGCGAAACCGAATATCGCCGCGAGATCGAGGTGACGCTGGAGCCCTTCAAGGGCCTGCTGCTCGGGCTTTTCTTCGTCTCCATCGGGGCGGAGCTGGATCTCAGCCATATCGCCCGCGCGCCCGGTCTCGTCATTGGGATCGCCGCGGGGCTCATTTTGCTCAAGGGCGTGATCCTCTTCGCGCTCGCGCGGGTCGCAGGCCTGCCTGCGCCTGCGGCCGGCGAAATGGCCCTTCTGCTGGGCCCGGGCGGCGAATTCGCCTTCGTCATGATCACCGCCGCCATCGCAGAACGTCTTGTGCCGGGCGATGTTGGCGCAACCCTCATTCTCGCCGTCACTCTGTCCATGGCGGCGATTCCACTCCTCGCTTTTTTAGGCGCCGCAAAGCGCTCAGCAAGCTCGACCCCGCTCGATCCTGATCTCGCCGCCGCGCCGCCGCCCGAACATCGCAAGGGCCGGGTCATTCTGGTCGGTTATGGTCGCGTGGGGCGCCTGGTTGGACAGATGCTGACGCGCCACAAGCTCGACTTCATCGCGGTGGATGATGATCCCAAACTCGTGGCCCGCGAACGCCCGCAGGCCCCAAGCCTCTATTGGGGCGATGCGACGAAGCCGGAGTTCTTGAAGGTCTGCGGCCTTGAGGAGGCCACCGCCCTTGTCGTGACCATCGACCGTGTGCAACAGGCCGAGATTGTGGTTGAGATCGCCCGCAAGGCGCGACGCGATCTGACCATCATCGCGCGCGCCCGCGACGCCCATCACGCCACACGGCTCTATGCGCTCGGCGCCACAGATGCGATCCCGGAGACCATCGAAGCGAGCCTGCAATTATCCGAGGCGACGCTGGTCGATATTGGCGTGCCCATGGGGCTTGTCATCGCCTCCATCCACGAGAAGCGCGATGAATTCCGCAAGCAGCTGCAACCCGTGGGCGAGGAGCATGAGCGCCGGCGCGCCATCCGTCTTTCCACGCGCCTGAAGGACGCCAATCGGCGCCTTGATTCCGAAGATCCGCAGGAGCCGGGTTGATCACGCCTGCATGGACGCGACGACTTCCTGCTCGATCAGGGTCCAGATCTCGTCCACGATCCTGAGAAATTCAGGGCTGCGCTTGAGCGACAGGGGACGCGGACGCTCGAAGGGAATGGCGATATCCGCAGCAACCTTTCCGGGGCGCGAAGAGAACACGAGAACCCGGTCGCCGAGATAAACCGCCTCGTCGATCTGGTGCGTGATGAAGAGCACGGTCTTTCGCTTCTGCGCCCAGATTTTCAAAAGCTCGCGCTGCATGATCTCGCGCGTCTGCGCATCAAGCGCGGCGAAGGGCTCGTCCATCAGAAGAACGTCAGGGTCGATGGCCAAAGCGCGGGCGAGGTTGACGCGCTGACGCATGCCGCCCGACAATTCGCTGGGATAATGATTGGCGAAGCCGTTGAGCCCCACGAGCTGCAGCAGGCTTTCGGCGAGCGGATGAGAGACCGCAGGCTTTATTCCGCGCACTTCGAGCCCGAAAACCACATTGTCGAGCACTGTGCGCCACGGCAGCAATGAATCATGCTGGAAGACGAATCCGCGATCGCCGCCGGGGCCTTCGACGCTCTGGCCGTCGATGCGCACTTCGCCTTCCTCGACAGGAATGAGCCCGCCGATGGCGCGGATGAAGGTCGTCTTGCCGCAGCCGCTCGCGCCGACGATGCAGACGAATTCGTTCGTCTTGATCTCAAGCGAGATGGAGTCGAGCACCTTGCGGGGCTCGCCATCGCGAGTGAGGAAATATTTGGATAGGCCGGAGACTTGAAGCTTGGAGGTCATCAGTGCGTCTCCTGCACGCTCTTGCGCCAGGGGGCGAGGCGGTGCTCCAGATATTTGAGCGCCTCCATCAGCAACACACCCATGAGCGAGAAGATGAGCACGCCAAGAAACACGGTGGCGGTGTCGAAGCTGAGGCCCGCTGCGGTGATGAGATAACCGACGCCCGCACGCGAAGCGAAGAGTTCGCCGACGACGACGCCCGTCAACGCGCGGCCGATGCCCAGCCGCAGGCCCACGATGACGAAGGGCAGGGCTGCAGGCATCAGGATCTTGGTGAAGATCTGCCCGCGCGTGCAGTTGAAGGCCTTCGCGACTTCGAGCAAATGCGGATCAGCCGAGCGAATGCCTACGAATGCGTTGAGCAAAATCGGGAACACCGCGATCACGAAGACGATGGCGACCTTGGAGGCGAGGCCGATGCCGAAGATCAGCAGGAAGAAGGGCATCAGCGCCACGAGCGGGCTCGAATAGAAGAACGAGACCCAGGGGTCGAGAATGTCCTGCGTGCGGCGGCTCGTCGCCATGAGGAATCCGAGCGCCACGCCCACCACCGCCGAAAGCAGGAAGCCAAGCGCAAATTCCAGCGCGCTGACGCCAAAATGGCGCATCAATTCGCCATTCATCAGAAGCTTCCAGCCGACGGCGAGAACCTTCGAGAGCGGCGAGAAAAGAATGGGATTGGTGACGAGGTATTGGCCTGCGAATTCCCATAGCGCAAGGCCGCCGAGCACCGAGAGAATAGCGCGGCGTCGCGATTGCGAAACAAGCTGCGCCTGCGTTGGCGCTTGCGTCAGTCGTGCGGGAAGGCTTGGTGCTCCCGCTTTTTGCGTTATGTCGGGCGCGGCGGTCACTTGCGTCATCCTGCGCTCCTAACCCTTGGCCTGCGACGCCGCGCGCAGGGCGGTGATGGTGGTGAGCGGCGTGATCGCTTCCGGGTCGATCTTCACATGAATGATCGCGGGCTTGCCGGAAGCTGCGGCGCGCTCGAAGGCGGGTGCGAACTGAGCGGTCTCAGTCACGGTCTCCCCATGCCCGCCGAAGGCCGTCGCATAGGCGGCGAAGTCCGGATTGCGCAGCGCCGTGGCTGACACGCGGCCGGGGTAGTGGCGCTCCTGATGCATGCGGATCGTGCCATACATGCCATTGTCGACGATCACGACGATGATCGGCAAATCATATTGCACGGCGGTGGCGAATTCCTGACCGTTCATCAGGAAGCAGCCATCGCCCGCAAAGCAAACCACCATGCGTTCGGGAAAGACGCGCTTGGCGCCTACGGCTGCGGGCAGGCCATAGCCCATCGAGCCTGACACTGGGGCGATCTGCGTCGCATATCGGCGATAGCGCATGAAGCGTCCGACCCAGATGGCGTAGTTGCCAGCGCCATTGGCGATGATGGCGTCGTGGGGCAGTCGTTCGCGTAGCCACAGCGCCATTTCGCCAAGCTGCACATTCCCGGGCATGTGCGGCGCCACATCCGTCCAGTCATGAAACTGCGCATTGGCCTCACGGGTCTGCGCGCTCCATGAGATCACGTTCGGCGGCTGCAGGCTTTCAAGCGCGGCTGCGAAAGCGGTGGGCGTCGCATTGATCCCAAGACGCGGATGATAGACGCGGCCGAGTTCCTCAGGGTCCGCATGAACATGCACGAGGTTCTGGCGGGGCGTTGGAATTGAAAAGAGCTTGTAGCTTTGCGAGGGGATCTCGGCCATGCGTCCGCCAACGAGCAGCACGAGGTCGGCGGCTTCGATACGTGCGCGCAGCTTGGGGTTGGGACCGATGGCGAGTTCGCCTGCATAATTGGGATGATCGCCGGGAAACAGCATCGCGCGGCGCGAAGAGGTGACGACCGGCAAATCGAAGCGCTCAGTGAAACGCACAAAGGAGCCGGCGGCTTTCTCGCTCCAGCCGCTGCCGCCGAGAATGGCCACGGGGTTTTTCGCGGCCCAGAGCAGCTTCTGCAACTCCGCCATCTGCGTCTGGCCGGGCCATGTCTGCACGGGTTCGACGCGCGCGGCGTCGCTCACGCTGGCGCGCTCCACCAGCATGTCCTCCGGCAGCGCGATCACGACCGGGCCTGGGCGGCCTTGCGTGGCGACGTGGAAGGCGCGCGAAACGATTTCGGGAATGCGCGCGGGGTCGTCGATCTCCACCACCCATTTGGCGAAGGAGCCGAAGACGGCGCGGTAGTCCATTTCCTGAAATGCGCCGCGACCCTGCGCAGTGCGCTGCACCTGCCCAACGAACATGATGAGCGGCGTTGAATCATGTTCGGCGATGTGAATGCCGGGCGAGGCGTTGGTTGCGCCGGGCGCGCGCGTCACAAAGACGACGCCGGGCTTGCCGGTGAGCTTGGCGCTGGCGTCAGCCATCATCGCGGCGCCGCCTTCCTGGCGGCAGACGGTGACATTGATGTTCACGTCATGGAAGGCGTCGAGCACGGCGAGATAGGATTCGCCGGGAACGCAGAAAACATGACGCACATCCTGGGCCAGCAACTGGTCCACCAGAATCTGCGCGCCCGTGCGGCTGTTCTCCATCATGTCCCTGCTCCCCAATTCGGATCGTTCAGAATGTCGTCTGTATGCTGGCCCAGCGCAGGCGCGGGCATGTCGCTGACCACCGGCGCGCCATCCATGACGATGGCGCCGCGCAGGCCCGGCGTCGACCCCGCCTTCGCGCGCGGATTCTCAATATCGAGGCGCATGCCGCGCCATGTCACCTGCGGATCGTTGAAAACATCGCCGACGCTGTTGATCGGACCCGCAGGCACGCCCAAAGCATCGAGCATCGGCAGCAATTGCGCGCGCGTGAATTTACGCGTGAGGTCGTGCAGCAGCGCCGTCAGCGCAGCGCGGTTGCGCACGCGGTCCTTGCTGATGGCGTAGTCCGGATGATTGGCGAGTTCGGGCGCACCCAAGGCCTCGCAGAGCTTGCGATATTGTCCGTCATTGCCAGAAGCGATGATGATGTCGCCATCAGAGACGGGAAAGACGTCATAGGGAACGATGTTCGGATGGCTGTTGCCGAGGCGCCTTGGCTCGTTTCCGGTGACGAAATAGTTCAGCGCCTGGTAGCCAAGCACCGCGATCTGCGCATCGAGCAACGCGCAATCGATATAGGCGCCTTCGCCGATTTCGTGCCGACGCAAGAGGGCGGCCTGAATGGCGTTGGCTGCGTAAAGGCCAGTGTAGATATCGGCGATGGCGATGCCGGATTTCGTCGGCGGCCCATCGGGCTGGCCGGTGAGATGCATGGCGCCGCCCATGCCCTGCACAAGAAAGTCATAGCCCGCGCGCTGTGCATAGGGCCCATCCTGTCCAAAGCCCGTGATCGAGCAATAGATCAGGCGCGGATTGAGCTTGCGCAGGGAGGCATGGTCGAGCCCATATTTGGCGAGGCCCCCCACCTTGAAATTCTCGATCACCACATCGGCATGGGTCGCCAGCCGTTCGATGAGCGCGCGGCCTTCGGGTGTTTCGAAATCGGCTTCGATGCAACGCTTGCCGCGATTGCAGGCATGGTAATAGGCCGCCCCCAGATTCTCGCCGTCATGGCCTTCGATGAAGGGCGGGCCCCAGTGGCGCGTATCATCGCCCGACCCGCGCCGCTCCACCTTGACGACATCCGCGCCAAGATCGGCGAGCAGCTGCCCGCACCATGGACCGGCGAGAATGCGGGCGAGCTCCAGAACCTTGAAACTGGCGAGTGGTTTGGGCGAGGTGGACAGGCTGCTTCTCCCTGCGTAGCTGCGGCGGCTTGCAGCCACGGGTACAAGGCTGCGCCGCAGGGGGCAAGGGGCGCGCCTTGGCCGCAGACATTCCGGCGCCTATAGAGGGGCGTCGCATCTCAGGATCACGCCTTGTCTCAACCGCGCCAGTTCCGGCTGCTCTCGCTGCATTTCGGGCTCTACCAGTTTTCCTGCGCCATGGCCGGGGGGTTCGCGGGAGCCTATCTGCTGCGGCAGGGGTTCAGCCTTGCGCAGGCGCTCGCCTCCTTCGCCGCGCTGCTGGCGGTGCGGTTCGTTTTGCGGTGCCTGTGTCTCGTCGCTGTGCGGCGGATCGGGGTGCGCGGCGCCATGGTCGTTGGCGCGGCCATTCTCGCCACGCAGTTCTGGCCGCTGGCCCATGCGAGCGATCCACATTGGCTGGCGCTCTGGCTTTTCATCGTGGCCCTCGGAGAATCCTTCTATTGGCCTTGCTATCATGCGGCGATGGCGGTGATCGGGGTTCCGCGCTCGCGTGGACAAGAACTCGGTCTTCGCAACGCCATCAGCGCCGCGGTTGGCGTCGCGGGGCCGTTGCTCGGCGGATTTCTGCTGCAACGCTTCGGCCCGATCGTGGATTTCGCCTTGGCCGCAGCCATCACATTCGCCGCCATCCCTCCCTTGCTGATCATGCGTCCGATCGATGCTGGCGAAATCCCGAGCCTGAGGAAGGCTTTGGGCGCCATTGACCGCCGCAGCCTCGGGGCTTTCGCCTCCGATGGCTTCATGAGCGGTGGGCTGGTGCTGGCCTGGCCTATGGCGCTCTTTGTGTCGCTCGGTTCGCAATATGAAAGCCTTGGCGTCGCCAACGCTCTTGCGGGGCTCGTTGGGGCTGGCGTCGGCCTCGTGGCCGGGCGCGTCATCGATGGGGGGCGGCGCGACAGGGCGCTTGTCTGGGCCTCGCTGGCGCTGGTGGCGAGCGTCGCCTTTCGCGCAGGCTCTGGCTGGGCGCCCATCGCCGCCCAGATCGCCAACGCCACGGGCGCTGCGGTGGTCGGCGTCTATACGACCGTGTTGATGAGCCTGATCTACGACCGCGCCAAGGGTTCGGGCGCGGCCTATCGGTTCCATTTCGCCATGGAGGGCGGCTGGGATGCGGGTGCGGCGCTCGGCTGCCTCGCCGCTGCTGCGGCCGCGCTCGCCAGCGGCGTTCCCTCGCTCGCGACGCTCCCCTCGGCGCTCGGCGTCTGGACCATGTATCTGTGCGTCAGGGAGCGCAAGGCGTCGGCGACCGGAGCCGCCAACGCCTGAGGTCTTAGAACCCGATCATGTCGAAGCGGGTCATGGTGGTGTTCGGACCAACGCCCGGGGCATTGGCGAGCGTCCAGGCGGTCACCTGCTCGGCATAGAGCGTCTCAGCGGACGAGCCGTCCACGGGCACGATCACCTTGTAGTTGAGGAAGGCAGCTTCGCTGGCGGTGTAAAGCACCGCGCCCTGAGCCGTGGTGCCGACCACGATCAGCGTGGTGACGCCTTTGTCCTTCAGGATCTTGTCGAGATCCGTGCGGATGAACTTGTTGGCGACGGAGGAGACGATCGGTTCGCCCTCCTTGGGAGCCGCCTGCGGGGCGATGTCGGCTGGGGTCGCGACGGCGACGATGCTGTGCACGACCGGCATGCCATGGGCGCGCGCTTCGGCGAGGAACTTCTCCACCTTGGGCAGGGAGGCGAGGCAGCGGGGGCGACGTTCGGCGTTGCAGGTCTGCTTGACGAGGTCCAGCACCAGAAAGGCGGTGGTTTTTGGATCGACCTTTACGGATTTCAGCTCGATGGGAGCCGGTGGTTGGGCTTTCGCCCACTCGTCAACGATAGTCTGCGCGGAGACTGGCGCAGCCCACAGGGCTGCCGCCGCAGCCAATCCTGTTGCGAATGTCCTGAACATCATTTCCTCCTGTTTCCCTTTTGATCACTGGCGCAAGGGTCGCGCATTCCTGTTTCCCCCGCAAGCCCATTGATCGCTAGGCCCGTTGCGGGCAAGCTGCGACAGGGCCGCAGAGCCTTCCGGGAGTAAACGCCATGATCAAGACAATCGCACGTATCGCTGCCGTGACCGCGGCTTTCTTTGGCGCATGCGCCGCCAGCGCGGAGCCGCTTGTGCTGGCTAAAAATGGCTCCTTCTTCGTCGGCGGCAAGATGACCGAGATCGAAGGGCGGGCCATGATGACCGGCCATATGTATGTCGAATACATGATCCCGGCGCGGCGCAGGCATCCCTATCCCGTGATCATGGTCCATGGCGGCCTGCGCACGGGCGTCAATTTCATGAGCACGCTCGAAGGCAAGGAAGGCTGGGCGCAATATTTCGTCAGGCAGGGCTATGCGGTCTATGTCGTCGATCAGGTGGGGCGTGGACGCTCGCCCCTGATCGAGAAGGCTTACGGCCCCGCCAAGATGGGCGATGTGCGCGGCGCCATGTCCCGATATGTGCAGCAGGGCAAATATAATCTCTGGCCGCAGGCGAAGCTCCACACCCAATGGCCCGGGGGCACGGAATTGAACGATCCGTCCGTGCTCGCGCTCTCCGCCACGCAGGCCGTGGAGATCGAGGATTTCCATACCCAGCAGGAGTTGAACCGCGATGCGCTGGTGGCGCTGATCGACAAGATCGGTCCTTCCGTCATCATGGGCCACTCGCAGGCGGGCGCATTCCTGTGGCCGGTCGCTGATGCGCGGCCTGCGGGCGTGAAGGCCATTCTCGCCATTGAGCCTAACGGCCCGCCGGTGCACGCGGTGGAGTTCACCGGGGCGCCGGACTGGTTCAAATATGGCAAGGTGTCTCTGGCCTACGGGCTTTCGGATGTGCCGCTGACTTATTCGCCGCCGATCAAAAGCGGCGCGGAATTGTCATTCGTGCAGCAGGAAAAGCCTGAGGCTGAGGGTCTCGTGCGCTGCTTCGAGCAGGCTGCTCCGGCGCGCCAATTGCCTAACCTCAAGATGCCCATCCTCGTCATGATGAGCGAGGCGAGCTATCACGCGCCCTATGATCACTGCACGGTGAACTATCTCAAGCAGGCCGGCGCCAAGCCAAGCTTCATCCGCCTCGCGGATGTCGGCGTGAAGGGCAATTCCCATGTGCTCATGCTGGAGAAGAACAGCCGCGACATCGCGGCCGTCATCGTCAAATGGCTCGACAAGGCGCTGCCCGCAAAGCAGGCGTCGCGTTGAGCTGAATCAGGCGGCGGGGTTTCAGAAGAAGGCCTGAAGCCCCGTCTGCGCACGACCCAGAATCAGCGCATGAACGTCATGTGTGCCCTCGTAGGTGTTCACCGTCTCGAGGTTCTGGGCGTGGCGCATCACATGATATTCCTCATGGATGCCATTGCCGCCGTGCATGTCGCGGGCCATGCGCGCGATGTCGAGCGCCTTGCCGCAGTTGTTGCGCTTAATGAGCGAAATGGCCTCGGGCGCCAGAAGCTTCTCATCGAACATGCGGCCGACGCGTAGCGCCGCTTGCAGGCCGAGCGCGATTTCTGTCTGCATGTCCGCGAGCTTCTTTTGCACGAGCTGCGTCGCGGCCAGCGGACGCCCGAACTGTTGGCGGTCGAGCGTGTATTGACGCGCCCTATGCCAGCAATCTTCCGCAGCGCCCATCACGCCCCAGGCGATGCCATAGCGCGCGCGGTTGAGGCATTCGAAGGGACCCTTGAGGCCGGAGACGCCGGGCAGCAGGTTTTCTTCGGGAACGACCACCCCATCCATGACGATCTCGCCGGTGATGGAGGCGCGCAGCGACAGCTTGCCGTTGATCTTGGGAGCGGTGAGCCCCTTCATCCCCTTGTCGAGAATGAAGCCGCGAATGGCGCCGTCATGGGCCGCCGACTTCGCCCAGACGACGAAGACGTCGGCGATGGGGGAGTTGGAGATCCACATCTTCGAGCCGTTCAGCAGATAGCCGTCGGCGACCTTCTCCGCTCTCGTCTTCATGCCCGCAGGGTCTGACCCAGCGTCTGGTTCGGTGAGGCCGAAGCAGCCGATCCATTCGCCGCGCGCGAGCTTCGGGAGATATTTGTGGCGCTGTTCTTCCGAGCCGAAGGCGTAGATCGGGTGCATGACGAGCGAAGACTGCACGCTCATCATAGAGCGATAGCCTGAATCGACCCGCTCCACCTCACGCGCCACGAGGCCGTAGGCGACATAGTTCGCGTTCGCGCAGCCGTAGGTCTCGGGCAGCGTCACGCCGAGCAGGCCCAGCTCCCCCATTTCGGCGAAGATCGCCGCATCGGTTTTTTCATGTGCGTAGGCGTCGAGCACGCGCGGCAGCAGCTTTTCCTGCGCATAGGCCTGCGCGGCGTCGCGAATCATGCGCTCGTCTTCGGTCAGCTGGCGCTCGAGAAGGAAGGGGTCGTCCCACTGGAAGGCGGCGGGTTTCGTGGACATGGCGTGCTCCGGCCTGCGCCTTGCGTGGCGCGATTTTCATGGCTTCGGTTATGACCCCGGCGGCGGAGGGATTCAAGCCGGGACTGTCCTAACCGGGGACTTGCGCCAGAGCCCCCGTGCGGTCATCTTTGTGGCATGGCCGGTCACGATCCCTTTTCGCAGGAGCCTCTGGCGCTCGACAGGACGGCGCTCGCCGCCCTGAACGACCGCTCGCGCGAAATCTTCAAGCGCATCGTCGATTCCTATCTCGCGTCAGGCGAGCCGGTGGGCTCGCGCCAGCTCTCTCGACTTCTGCCGATGACGCTCTCCCCCGCCTCGGTCCGCAATGTCATGCAGGACCTTGAGGAGCTTGGCCTTGTCTATGCGCCCCACACGAGCGCCGGACGCATGCCGACCGAGCTGGGCCTTCGCTTTTTCGTCGACGCGCTGCTGGAGATCGGCGACTTGCCACTTGAGGAGCGCGACCGCATTGACGCGCAGGTCAAGGCCGCCTCCCGCAACCAGACGCTGGAAGGGCTTCTGACCGAGGCTTCGAGCCTTGTGTCCGGCCTTTCGCGCGGCGCTGGCGTCGTGGTGACGACCAAGGACAACAAGCGGCTCAAACATATCGAATTCGTCGGGCTGGAGCCTGAGCGTGCGCTTGCGGTGCTGGTGTCGGAAGACGGTTCAGTCGAGAACCGTGTCGTCGCCATTCCCAAGGACCTCCCGTCCTCGGCGCTGGTCGAGGCCAGCAATTATCTCAATGCGCGCATTCGCGGCCGGACGCTGACCGAAGTGCGCAGCGAAATCGAGCAGGCGCGCGCCCGCGCGCAAGCCGAACTTGATGAACTCACCGCGCGCCTTGTCGATGCGGGGCTGGCGAGTTGGGCCGGGATGGGCGAAACCTCCCAGCTCATCGTGCGCGGTCAGGCCAATCTGCTGGATGATCTGAAGGCGGTGGATGATCTCGAGCGCATCCGCCTGCTCTTCGGCGATCTCGAGACCAAGAAAGATGTGGTCGATCTGCTTTCACGCGCCGAACAGGGCGAGGGCGTGCGGATCTTCATAGGCTCGGAGAACAAGCTCTTCTCTCTCTCGGGCTCGTCCATGATCGCGGCGCCCTTCCGCGATCCCACCCAGCGCATCGTCGGCGTTCTCGGCGTCATCGGCCCCACGCGCCTGAACTATGCGCGCATCATTCCCATGGTGGATTACACGGCCCGCGCGATCGTGCGGCTGGCGCAGGGACGTTGAGGGCGCCGCAGCGGCGCCTTGAAGCAACCCCTCCAACGTGAGAGAACCCTTGGCATTGCAGAGGTTCCCGCCATGATCGAACGCGCATTCGAAAAGATATTGTTCAATAGTCGTTGGTTGCTCGCCCCGATTTATCTTGGACTGGTGGTTGGCCTCATCGCCCTGCTGGTGAAGGCGGGACAGCACATCCTGCACATGATCCCTAGCCTGCTCGACGCGAAGGAATCAGAGATCGTGCTCGACGTTCTGAGCCTCGTTGATCTCTCGCTGATGGCGGGCCTTATCATCATCGTGATCTTCTCCGGCTATGAGAATTTCGTTTCGCGGATCGACCAGTCCGAGCATCCCGATTGGCCCGACTGGATGGCCAAGATCGATTTCACCGGCCTCAAGTTGAAATTATTGTCGTCGATCGTCGCGATTTCGGCGATCCAGCTCTTGCGGCTCTTCATGGAGGTCGGTCGCACATCCGATCGTGATCTGATGTGGTCGGCAGGCATCCATCTCGTCTTCGTGATCTCTGGCCTCGCCCTGGCCGCCACAGACCGGATCTCAGGCGAGGCGAAGGGCCATTAACGGCGGATGACCCGGACGCTCTGGCGTGCCATAAGGCGTCCATGTCTAGCGTCTTCGATCCGGGCTTCGGGGTCTATGTTCACTGGCCCTTCTGCCTGTCGAAATGTCCCTATTGCGATTTCAACAGCCATGTGCGCGCGGCGCCCGTGGATGAGGCGCGCTATGTCGCGGCCTTCAAGGCCGAGCTTTCCCATCGCGCTGCGCTTGCTCCGGGGCGCGAGGTCTCCTCGATCTTTTTCGGCGGCGGCACGCCCTCGCTGATGAAGCCGCAGACGGTGGGCGCGATTCTGGAAGCCATCGGCGCCAATTGGTCGATAGCGCCGGGCGCAGAAATCACGCTCGAAGCCAATCCCACCAGCGTCGAGGCTGAGCGGTTTCGCGGCTACCGGGCGGCTGGCGTCAATCGCGTGTCGCTTGGCGTGCAGGCGATGAACGATGTTGATCTGAAGGCGCTGGGGCGCATGCACAGCGCCGCTGAAGCCATGGCGGCGGTGGAGATCGCCACAAGCGTCTTTGACCGCGCCTCCTTCGATCTCATCTATGCGCGCCCGAACCAGAGCCCGGCCGATTGGGCCGGAGAGCTGCGCGAGGCTCTGCGCCGTGCGCCTGAGCATCTCTCGCTTTATCAGCTCACCATCGAGCCCGGCACCATGTTCGAGCGGCTTGTCGAGGCGGGCAAGCTCACCCCTCCCGATCCCGACCTTGGCCGCGCCCTCTGGGATGTGACGCAGGAGATGATGGATCAGGCGGGCATGCCTGCCTATGAGGTCTCGAACCATGCAAGGCCGGGCGCCGAGAGTCGCCATAATCTCGTCTACTGGCGCTATGGCGAATATGCGGGCGTCGGCCCCGGCGCCCATGGACGTTTGGTGAACACGCAGGGCCGCATGGCGCAATCGACAGAAAAGCACCCCGAAAAATGGCTCGCCGCCGTCGAGGCGCAGGGCCATGGCCTGATCGAGGACGAGGCGCTCGACGCTGCGGCTCAGGGCGATGAATTCCTGCTCATGGGTCTGCGCCTGCGCGAGGGCGTCGATCCCCAGCGTTTCCAGAACATCGCGGGGCGCCCGCTTGATCCCGTGCGCATCGCAGGGCTTGAAAGCCACGGCTTTGTGGAGTGCACTGCGCAGGGGCGCTTGCGGGTGACGGCGGAAGGATTTCCGCTGCTGGATTCGGTGATCGCCGAACTCGCCTCCTAGAAGGTTTTCGGCGCCG
>CANGOK010000009.1 GCA_947455285.1 Beijerinckiaceae bacterium
CATCAGACCAACGAAGTCTTCTATGACAACCTGCGCGTGCCCGTGAAAAACCTGATCGGCGTCGAAGGACAGGGCTTCAAGCATATTCTTGAGGGCATGAACTCAGAGCGCATTCTGGTATCCCATGAGTCTCTCGGCGACGCCCGCTACTTCATCGAGAAGGCCACCAACTACGCCAAGGAGCGCGTCGTTTTCGGCCGCCCTATCGGCCAAAATCAGGGGATCCAGTTCCCCATCGCCCGTTCCTATGCGGAATGGCGCGCCGCCGATCTCATGGTGCGCACGGCGGCGGCAAAATTTCAGGCCGGACTGCCATGTGGCGAAGAAGCCAATCTCTCGCGCCTGCTGTCGTCGGAAGCTGCATGGAACGCGGGCGAAGCCTGCATGCAGACCCATGGCGGCTTCGCCATGGCGCGCGAGTATGACATCGAACGCAAATGGCGCGCTGCGCGCAACCAGCGCATCGCCCCCATCTCGACCAATCTCATCCTCGCCTATATCGGCCACGGGGTGCTGGGATTGCCGAAATCCTATTAGAACGCTACTGCGACACCGCGCCGCAATTCGCTGAAGCCTTTTGCGGGCGCGGCGCCAAAAAAGCGGCTACATTGCAGCCAGCACTACAACACGAGGAAACGACTCCAATGCTGTTCGGCCTTTACGCGCCCATCCCCATGGCGACCGTTGGTTCACCCGAGGTCGCAAAGTCGCATGCGGACGCCCTCAAGGCCCTTCCAGCCGGAACCCGCGATCTCCAGCTCGATCACTCGACCAATCTCGTCGTCGCGGCCGATCAATCGGGCTTCGACATCTGCCTTTTCGCCGAGCGTCACCTTGGCAGCGACCTCTCCGCATGGCTGCTCGCCAGCGCCGTCGGCTCGCAGCTTGAGCGGATGCGGGCGCTCGTCGCCATTCACCCTGGCCTGCTTGATCCGGTGCTGGCCGCCAAGATGGCCGCGTCCCTTGATCGCATGTGCAAGGGCGGCATGGCCTTCAACATCGTCAACGGCTGGTTTGACGAAGAATTCGAGATGTTCGGCGGCAAGATCCTGCAAGGCGCCGAACGCTACAAGCGCGCCACCGAATTCATCGAAGTGATGCGCGGGCTCTGGGAAAACGAGACATTCTCATATCAGGGGGACTTTTTCCGCTATGAGAACGCGCGCCTTCTTCTGAAGCCCGGCCGCGAAAAGTCGCCAGAGATGTTTTCCGTGAGTTCGGGCGACGAAGGACGCGACTTCATCGCCAAGAATTGCGACTGGTGGTTCATCAACTACCCCAAAGACGCCGAAAACGTCGACGATGTCATGCGCGGCGTCGAAAGCGCCGTGACCGACATGCGCAAGCGCGCCGAGCGCGAGGGCCGCACAGTGCGCTTCGCCATGAACCCGTTCGTGGCGGTCGAAAAAGACGAGGAGACCGGCATCTCCAAGACGCTCGAACAGGTCATGAAATATGACGCCGAGCCGGATGTGCGAAAGATGAAGCGCCGCATGTTGCCCCCCCTCAAGGCGGGACTCATCGGCACACCCGAAAATATCCACGCGCAGCTCAGGCGTTATCGTGATCTCGGCCTCGAACTTATCCTTTGCAAGATGATTCCCTCTGTGGAAAACATCCGCCGCATTGGCGAGGAAGTCGTCATCCCCGGCCATCAAATCAACTGACCAACTGCTGAGAAACCCGGGAAATCCGGCCTTCGCCGGCGAGGCGGAGCCGGGTTCGGCTGACAAAAATCTTGAATTCAGCACGATCTTCAGTAATGGAAGACGGCTCGTTTCAGGGTCATCTGCGGCAGTCGTCAGAGCGTTGAAGCGAGCCAGTGGAGGGAGAATCCCATGCCGAATGGGCAAACGCTCGTGGAGACACGAGATTTGATCATGCGTTTCGGGCCGGTGACTGCGGTGAACGGAATTTCATTTTCCGTTACGCGCGGCGAGGTTGTGGGGTTCCTTGGGCCAAACGGCGCCGGCAAATCCACCACGATGAAGATCATCGCCGGTTTTCTTGAGGCGACCTCCGGCTCCGCCTTCGTGGCTGGCCACGATTCCCGCAGGGATCCGATCCCCGCTCGCCAGCATCTGGGCTATCTGCCTGAGGGCGCCCCCGCCTATCCCGACATGACCGTGGCGGATTTCCTCAGCTTCGTCGCGGGGCTGCGCGGCCTCACCGTCCGCCAAACCAACAATCGCCTCGCCGAACTCGTCGAAAGCATCGACCTCGCCGAAGTCTGGAACCGCCGCATCGAGGCCCTGTCGAAGGGCTACAAGCGGCGCGTCGGCATCGCCATGGCGCTGGTGCATGACCCCGACGTGCTCATCCTTGATGAGCCGACCGACGGTCTCGACCCCAACCAGAAGCACGAGATGCGCTCGCTCATCCGCACGCTGGCGCCCAGCAAGGCGATCATCGTGTCCACGCACATTCTGGAAGAAGTCGAGGCGATCTGCACGCGCGCCATCGTCATCGCCCATGGCAAGATGCTCGCGGACGCCACTCCCGCCGAACTCCTTGCCCGTGCCCCCGAACGCGACCCCTCGCTCGCACAGTCGGTGAAAACGACGCGGCTTGAGGACGCCTTCCGTCACATCACGCTCGAACAGACGGGAGTCTGATCGCGATGAAGAACCTTCTCATCATCTTCCGCCGCGAGTTTTCCGCTTATTTCGCGACCCCCCTCGCCGCCGTCTTTCTGGTTGTCTTCGTCGCCCTGTCGTCTGGCATGACCTTCTTCATGTCCGGATTCTTTGATCGTGGGCAGGCGGATCTCTCCGCCTTCTTCACGTGGACGCCCTGGCTCTTCCTCGTGCTGATGCCTGCGGTGGGCATGCGCCTGTGGGCGGAGGAGCGCCGCCTTGGCACCATCGAACTGCTGATGACCCTGCCTGTGCAACCGTGGCTCATCGTTCTGGGCAAATGGGCCGCCGCCTTCGCCTTCGCGGGCCTCGCGCTTGTGCTCACCATGCCGCTCTGGGTGACCGTGAACTACCTCGGCAGCCCCGACAACGGCGTCATCCTCGCCTCATACATTGGCGCATGGCTGATGGCCGGCGCCTTTCTAGCGATCTCGGCCTGCGTTTCCGCGCTGACGAAAAATCAGGTGCTGGCCTTCATCGGCGCTGTGATCATCGGCTTCATCTTCGTCATGGCCGGCTTCGACCTCGTGCTGTCGGCGGTGCGGCCCTGGGCGCCGGATGCGGTGGTGCAGGCCATCGCCTCCATGTCCTTCATCGGCCATTTCCAGCGGATCACGGACGGGGTCTTTGAGGCTTCCGCCATCGTCTTCTTCTTCTCACTGATTAGCTTCGCGCTCTGGCTCAATGTCCAGATCCTCGACGCACGCAAGGCTTCGTGAGGGACCCATGAACTGCAAGACTTTCACCACAGGCCGCCTCGTCGTCATCGCCGCCCTTCTTGGCGCGGTGATCTTCGTCTGCGTCAACATGCTGGGAACCCAGCTCCTGCGCGGCGCGCGGGTCGATCTGACCCAGCAGAAGCTCTATTCGCTCAGCGATGGCACCAAAAAGCTCATCAGCGCCATGCAGGAGCCGGTTCGCTTCCGCTTCTTCATGTCGTCCGGACTGACGCGCGAAGCGCCCCAGATCGCCGCCTTCGCCTCGCGCGTGCGCGCCATGCTCAACGCCTATGTGGCGGGCTCGCAGGGCAAGATCATTCTCGAAGTGATCGACCCCAAGCCCTATTCCGAAGAAGAAGATCGCGCCGTCGCCTTCGGCGTCGCGCCGATCAATTCGGGCTCCGGCGACAGGCTTTTCTTCGGCCTCGCCGCCACCAATTCGACGACCGGCAAGGCGACCATCGGTTCGTTTTCGCCCGATCGCGAAGCCTTCCTCGAATATGACCTGACGCGCCTCGTCGCCGAGCTAGATCGTCAGGGCAAGGCGGTCGTCGCGATCCTCGATGGCATGAACCTGCAGGGCAATCCTCAGCTTGGCACGCGCGAGCAGCAGGTTCTCACCCAGCTCAAGCAATTCTTCGATGTGAAGATGCTGGAGCCAGGCGCAAGCAAGCTGCCTGAAAAGACCCGCGTGCTCATGGTCGTTCACCCGCAGAACCTCGGGGAACAGACCCTCTACATGATCGACCAGTGGGTGATGCGAGGCGGCGCGACGCTGGTCTTCGTCGATCCCGCCGCCGAAAATCAGATGGGCTCGCGCGGCGCCCCGCCGCCGGACACATCCTCCAACCTCGCACCGCTCTTCGCTGCCTGGGGCGTAGGCTACGATCCAAAGCGCGCTGTGGCGGACGCCGGCTTCGCCCTGCAGACCGAGCGCATGATCAACGGCCGCCCGACGCCCATGAGCAACCTGCCGTGGATCGCCGTGCATGACGAAGGCCTGCGCAAGGATGACGCCATCCTCGCCCAGCTCGCCGCCATGGTCTTCACGACAGCGGGCTCCTTCGAGACCACGAAGCCGGGCGTCAATCTGCGGCCTCTGGTGACGGCCTCCTCCAAAGGCGGCACCTTGCCCGTGGATGACATGAAGGACCGCAACGCGGACCTTCGCCTTCAGCTCGTGAAGGTGCAGCGCGGCGCCGCCTCCCCGGTCATCGCCGGTCGCCTGACGGGCTCGGTCGAGAGCGCATATCCCACGCGCCCCGAAGGCGTCGAGGCGGACGGCGAACATGCGGCCAAGAACACCGGTCCGCTGAACGTCATTCTCGTCGGCGACGCGGACTTGCTGATGGATCGCACCTGGGTTCAGCGCCGCAACGTGCTCGGCTCTGAAGTGGCGCAGGCCTTCGCCAACAACGGCGATTTCGTTGTGAACGCCATTGAACAGATGGCGGGCGGCGCGGTTTTGGCGGATCTGCGTGGTCGCGGCGTCTCATGGCGTCCGTTCGAACGCATCAAGGAGATCGAGGCGCAGGCCAACGAGCGCTACCGCGCCAAGGAACTCGCCTTGCAGGAGAAGCTGAAGGATCTTGAGCAGAAGCTTCAGGAAGTCGGACGCAGCGGCCAGAAGGCCTCGGAAGTGCTGACCCCGAAGCAGATGGAGATGATCAACACGTTCCGCGCCGACCTCCTAGCCACGCGTGAGGAGCTGCGCGCCACGCAGTTCGCGCTGCGAACCGACGTGGACCGGCTGAAGAACATGATCATCGCCATCAATGTCGCAGGCGTTCCGCTGCTGATTGGCATAGCGATGCTGCTGCTCGTCTTCCGCCGCAAGAACCGCGCTTTGCCGCGTAAAGACGCCTGATTGGAGAGCGCCATGAACGTGAAACAAACAGGCATTCTCGCTGTCGTGGCGGCTGCGGCGGTCATCGCCACCGCGTTGAGCCAACATACTTCGACGCAGGGTTTCGCAACGGACAAGCGGGGCGAGGCCGTGTTCCCCAACATGGTCGCCAAGCTCAATGACGTCGCCAGCGTCACCATCCGTGACAGCGAAAAGACCTTCACGGTGGAGAAGCGCGACGATGGTTTCGTGGCGCAGGATTCCAACTATCCGGTGAAGGGCGACCTCTTCCGCGATCTCGCAGTCGGCGTCGCCATGCTGGCGTATGAAGAGACCAAGACCGCCAACCCCGCACGCTATGCCGATCTCGGCCTCGCCGAAACCGGCGCGGCGCCCGATACGGTCGGCCGTCAGGTGACCCTGAAGGACGCCAAGGGCGCGACCATGGCGAACGTGATCGTCGGCAATCGGGACCAGACCGTGGGCGGCGCGCGGGGCGGTCTCTACATGCGGCTTCCCGATCAGCCGCAGACATGGGTCGCGCGCGGCGACCTACGTGTGCCCGCCCCTCACGCGGCCTGGTTTGAAATCAACCTGACTAATGTCGGCCGCGACGCCCTCGCCGATCTCAAGATCAGCGGCGGTGGTCTCGATGAAATCGCCGCGAGCTCGGAGAAGAAGGGTGCAGACCTGAAGCTCGCCAATGCGCCAGAGGACCGGGAAGCCGACACATCCAAGGTGATGCGCCTGTCCTTCATGGTCGATCCGATTTCGTTTCAGGATGTGCGCAAGCAGGAAGGCGCAGCCGCCGCAGACGCCCGCACCCTCACCGTCACCTCACGCAATGGCGTTCGCATCACGGCCACAGTGCTTGGCGCGCTTGGTGATGGTTGGGTTCGCTACAAGGTCGAGCCGACCTCCGAAGAGGGCAATGCCGAAGCCGCCGAACTCAAGAAGAAGATGGAAGGCTTCGACTTCAAGCTCGGCCCCAATGAGATCGAAATGCTTGGCTGGGGCATGAAGGATGTGACGACCGAGCCGAAGAAGTAAACCTTCTTCGGTGTTCGGCCCATCGCAGCCACGTCATGCGGGAAAATGTTTCTCCATGCGCGGCTCGACGCCCGCCTTGCGCATTTCCTCAAGCCATTCGACATGAATGCGCGGATCCTGATCTTCGAATTCGATCTGGTTTCCGCCTTCCTTGATGCTCATTGATGAGCGTTGCTTTTTGCCCTTCTCGCCAATCATCGTTTGACGTTTTTGCGTGGTGAAGGGATAGCGAACATTGCCGATGCCCATGGCGAGATAACGGGCCGGCTCGCGGCTCGTATTGAAATGCTGATGGATCTGACTCTGGCAGGGCGGAAACACCACGCCGTGGCGCCATTCGATGCGTGTGAAGCCTTTGTCGCCCTCATACCACAGAAGCGAATAGCCGTGACCGGTGACGCAGATGACATGGGTGCCCGGCCCATGCCTGTGGGCTTTCTTGTAGGTGCCGACCGGCATTTCGGACATATGGCCGGACATGATGCCATCGGCCAAAACGAATTTGATGTTGCTTGAGCCACCGCCTCTGTCCGCATATTCGTGCAGCTTGATATTGGCCATGTCTGGAACGAAGTTCGTTTCCCAGAGATGATTGCCCGGGCGGATGGGAATGAAATCGCCCTCGCCCGTATAATAGCTTTCCTTGCCCGCCCTCTCCTGAAAGCTGAAGGGATTGTTGAAGACGAAGTCCTCATTGTGAAACGTGTTCATGATGAGCGGCATGTTCGTCGTGGTGACGATCAATGCGCGCTGCCGGCCATCAGCGTTGAAATGGCGATGAGGCATATTCATCGGGATCGAAAACATCGACTTGGGCGACCACTCGAAACTACGCTTCGTGCCGTCAGGCAATTCGATCTGCGTGCTGCCGTGGCCATCAAGGACATAATAAAGATCCTCATATAAATGACGCATCGGCGCGGTCGATCCGCCCGGCGCGATTTCATATAGGAACATATTGCAAAAATCGCCGCGGCCCTTGAGATGGATGGCGGCGCCATTCGTTCCAACCCGCGCCCAATGTCCCGTCTCCACGGCGAAGAGATCGATCGCGTAATCGTCCTCGACCACAGGCATTCCCTCGGCGTTGACCCAATCAAGATATGGGTCGATGCCGTAACGCGGACCTGCGGTCTCCTCGCTCATTCCTGTTCCTCCCCGGGACTATTCTATTCTTCGCCAGCATCATCACGCGGGGTGACAAGCTTCAGGCATGTCTTTAATTTGCAACAGCAGAGGCGCCAAAGCAACAAGCGCCCAAATGAAACGCAATGGGAGGACAGCGTGGGAAAGACCACCGCATTCGTGACCGCGCTATTGATGTCCGTGACATTAGCGATGGGCGAGCCGGCCTCCGCCGCCGAAAACCCGCTGACATACACAGGCGACGATCGACAACAGATGTTGGTGGAAGGCGCGCGCGCTGAAGGCGAGCTGGTCTTCTATTCCGCGATGATCGTGAACCAGGCTTTGCGGCCCATATCCGAAGCCTTCATGAAGAAATATCCATTCATCAAGCTGACCTATTGGCGTGCTGAATCGTCGGGCATCTTCACCAAACTATCGGCGGAGTCCCGGGCGGGCAAAGTCGTGGCGGACGTTGTCGAGGGCACGGGCGTCGGCGAGTCCGTCATTCAGGCCGGCCTCGCCCAGCCCTATGTCACGCCTGCGCTCGCCGAAATCCCCAGGGCCTATCACGATCCTAACAATGTATGGACGCCTACCCGGCGCAGCTTTTTCGGCGCGGCCTATAACACGAAACTGACCCCGCTCGCAGAGGCGCCAAAGACCTATGAGGATCTTCTCGACCCGCGCTGGAAAGCACGCCTTGCATGGCATGCGGGCAGCGCAAGCGGCGCCGATCTCTTCGTCACCAATCTGCGCAAGACATGGGGCGATGACCACACGCGCGACTATCTGCAAAAACTGGCGGATCAAAAGGTGGCGGGCCTCAGCGGCTCAAGCGCGCGCGGTCTGGTTGACCGTGTCATCGCTGGCGAGTTCGCCTTCGGCCTGAACATATTCGCCCACCATCCGCTTATCAGTCAGGCGAAAGGCGCGCCGACAAGCACCGTCTTGATGGATCCGGTCGCTTCCACTGTCGGCACCATGATTGTGCCCAAGGGAATCCGCCATCCCCATGCGGCGATGCTGCTCGTCGATTTCATCTTGTCGAGGGAGGGCCAAACGATCCTGGCGCAGGCCGGCTATTTCCCCACGCACAGGGATGTGGAGACACGCGCAGACATTGCGCCGATCACCGATGCGCTCGCCCGCCTAAAGGAAAATTTCATCTCGCCGGAAGACCTCATCAAATATACGACGTCTTCCGAAGAGATGCTTATCGCGACGATAGGGAAATAAACATCGCCGGTGTGGCGGGGGGCTTTACGCCCCCTGCCCGTTCTTATTTCGCTGCCGCTTTCAGTTTCGCAATGTCGGCCTCGCTACGAGGCGACATGACGGCGATCTTGCGGAGCCGCGAATAGGGAATGACGACTTGCATCGGTTGCCCTTCCTTCTCAAGGACCGAGATGTAGCGCGTTTCCGTGCCGCGCGATGGCAGGTCGTAGAAGGTCCACTTGCCCGCAGCCGGATCATATTTCGTCACCTGATCCGTCGCCCACAGGTTGGTCCATGCCGCATGGCTATTGTCGACCGCCACATGATAGGGCTGCTGGGTTTCAGGCTTTGGCAGATCGATCAGCTTGACCTCTGAGGTCTTGGTGTCGATCCGCGCATAATTGCCGCCAAAGGAATTTGCGACCCACAGGACATCGGCGTTCTTGTCAGTGCCCATGCGCCGCGGCCCCTGCGCCCAAGGGAATGGCGAGTTGAAGTCGACTGGCTTGTAGGTCTTGAAATATTCCTTGTCGTCCTCACTAAGCCATTGGGTTTCCTTGGCGTCCTGCGGCAGTTTCAGCTCTGCCGTTTTGCCAGTGGAGACATCGCCCTTCTCAATGAAGTCTTGCGACATGCCGGCCCACCAGCCATTGCCATCACGGTCAGAGGCGACGCCATAGACATTGATGGTGCCGTTTGCGTTCTTGTAGGTCACGGATTTGAATTCGGTGAATTTCTCCGCCACCGGGTCGAACCGCAGCGCGCCGTCGGGGCTCGTCACCCAGATCTGTCCCTTGCCGTCAAAATCAAGCGATCCCGCGGTAAAGGACATGGATTCCGGCGGCACATATTTCGACAGCGACTGCGTTTTCGGGTCGATCTTCACGAGACCCTGCCGCAGGCCACGCGCCGCCGAGGGGCGGGAGTTGAACCACAAATAACCCTGTGCATCGCGAATGATGCCATGCGAATTGCTAGCGTAGCCGTTGGGCTCCTTCATGGTGAAGACCTTCGTCTCCCCGGTCTTAGCATCCGTGCGGGCGACGGTCTCCGTATGGGTGGGCAGGGCCTGCGTCCACCAGATGTTGCCATCAAGATCGAGCTGGGCGTCATGCACGCCATTGGCGCGGTTCATGCCCGAAGGCGTTCCCTGCGACCAGTCCGAGCCATTGTGCGGCAGATATTTATAAGGCAGGCCGGAGTCCTCGGGCAGCGGCACGTCATATTCGCGGAACACGACGCGTGCGGCCTCCCCCGAGGGGCGCGGGCGCAGGTTGAATTTCATCGAGCTTTCGCCGGGTCCGCGCGCCTTCGCCAGATAGGCGGCGAGCTCTTTCTGGTATCGCTCGATATTGCCGTTGAGTTCGCGCTCGGGCACATGAACGCCGAGCACATTCACCTGTTTCATCAGGTTGAGCACTGCGAACCAGCCGGCTTCATCAAACTTGTGCTGCAGGGGATAGCTGGCCGTATGGCAGCCGGTGCAGTTCTTACGAATGACATTCTTGAGGCGCTTATCTTCCGGCGTCGCGTCCGGCAGAGCAGCCAGCAATTCATCGCCGGGCAGCTGCCGCACCCAGTCGGCGAGCGGCTTCATGTCGAAATTCTGCGCCTTGTTGGCTGACAGATCGACGGCGGCCTTCGCCGTTTCGAAGGTCAGCGCCTGCGCCCAGACACTGTATTTGCCTTGGGGAAGCGGCGGAAAGATGTAATCCCCCGCATCATCCGTAAAGACGGAGGTCGTGATGGTGGAACCTTCGGCCTTCGCAGAAACGGTGACGCCGCCCATTTTCTCTCCGTTGGGCGATTTGATCGCGCCCGAGAGCATGGAATCGGCGGCGAAAGCGCCTGATGGCGCCAAAAGAACCGAGCTGAAGGTGGTGGCCAGCGCCGTGGTGCGCGTGAGGAATTGAACAAGCGTCATGTGAACCTCCTGTCAGCGAGCGGTTTGGGCGGGGGCGCCGGCGGGCGCAGGACGCGCGGGAGGCGGCGGAGGCGGCGGCAGGAGCTTCAGATATTCGACCACGGCGTCGATCTGCGCAGCCGTGTAATTGTATTTGAACCCGGGCATGTTGGGCGAGCCATTGGCGATCTGCGTCTTCGCCTGCGCCTCTAGCTGCCCCTCGACGGTCAGTTTCGAAAGCTGCGGGCCAAAAAGCGGCGCGGTGATGAGCGGCTTTGTATGGCAAACGCCACAGGATTGGCTGAAAAGCTGCCGACCTTCGGCCTGAACCGGGTTAAGTTCCGCAGGCCCATAGGCGGACTCTTCGGCCGCCTGGGCGCAAAAAACGCCCGCAAAAAATATGGCTCCCGCCAAAGCAATTCGCATCGTCGCCTCCCAATCATTCGTTGCGGTCAGCTCCGGGCCGACTCTTCAACGGGGCGCATTCACCCCGCAATAATCTGCCCTGAGCCGCGTCAAATGACAATGCCGTGCATCTGGCGTGAGCGCAGTTTGACGAAGGTTG
This sequence comes from Beijerinckiaceae bacterium, assembly GCA_947455285.1. GTDB lineage: Bacteria > Pseudomonadota > Alphaproteobacteria > Rhizobiales > Beijerinckiaceae > Terripilifer. Next base: position 11,063 of record CANGOK010000009.1, read on the forward strand.
GCTAGCGGAAGCCCTGATTGCATTATTTTTAAATGTATTTAAATTTAAATACACTTAAATAAATTTATATTCATTAATATGAATTTGATTTATATCAAATAATTTAATATCCATTCTTATAATTGGAGATAATTGCGAAAATGGCGATGCGTGGAAGACCCAAGGCGCCCGGCATGGTGCAGATCTGTTTTCGGGTTCCGTCAGATGTCGCTGATTTCGTTCGGGAAATGTCGACGCTCAATGACCGCCAGCCCGGCGCTGAGCTCGCCCGCATGCTCCGCCCCCTAATGGAGGTGGAGAAGAAGCGCCGCGCCTGGGAACAGCAGCAGGCGCCTATCCGGCGACCAGAGCCCTCCGAAAGCCAGCCTGCGAAACGGATCGCGAAAAAGGCAAAAACAGAGCCGACGCCCATTGATCACGTCGCAGAACCCGACCTATTTGGCCCGGTTGGGGAAGATTAGCCCGCGCCTCAAGGCTAACGCCGCCCCTTGCCTCCCCCGCAAATCGCCTCCATCCTGCGGCGACAACAATCCGGGAGGAGACCATGCTGACCAAACGCGCGCTCATCTGCGCCGCCGCCGCCCTGCCGCTGCTGGCCGCCGCCCCCGCCATCGCCATCGAGGCCGCCTGCGACGGCTATACGCCTGCGGTGATTGGCGGCCCAACGCCTGCGGCGGACTCAGACACCGTGGCGATCCGCTGGCTCGCCAACGCCAATTATGAATTCGCCTACAAGGGCAAGGTCTATCTCTTCGACACCTATTTCAATCGCAAGGCGCGCAGCCACAATGTGGGCTTCAAGGCCGAACAGGTGAACCGAGCGGACGCGGTCTTCGTCTCCCACGCCCATTTCGACCATATCTCCGACGTCAGCCCAGTGGCGAAGCAGACCAAGGCGCCCATCGTCGGCTCCCAGATCACCGTCGATGAAGCCATCCGCCTTGGCGTCCCCAAGGAACAGACCGTCGTGGCGAAGGATGGCGACCAGCTCAAATTCGGCGACGCCACCATCGACGTGGCGCTCGCCCGCCACAGCACCATTCAGGACGGACTGCAGGCCGCGCTGGGGCAGGTCTATGCGGTCGATACCCGCCCTGACACCCCTGAGGAAAAGACCCTCACCGCCTATGTGCGCTCGCTCGGCAGCAATGATCCCGCCATCATCGACAAGGGCACGCTCGCCTTCGCCATCACCTTCCCCGGCGGCTGGAAGGCGGTGATGGTCGGCAGCGCGGGGCCAGTCACCGAGGGCGATCGGGAGCTAGCCAAGAGGATCGGCCCGGTTGACCTCGCCATCGTCGCCTATCAGCCCCATGCGGTCGCGGAGCGGCAGATCGCGGACACTTGGCCTCTGATCGAGCTCTTCAAGCCGAAGCTCTTCCTGCCCGCCCATCATGACGCCAGCTTCGGCACATGGCTCGACCTAGGTCTTGAGCCCCTGTTCCTGAAACTGCGCGAAGAAATGCCGGGCGTGAAGTTCCTCGCGCCGCTCTATCGCTCCCCCATCTGCATCGCGACCACCGGCGCGCAGAAGGGCGAGGTCACATCCTTCAAATACTGACGCAAGCCTACCGCTTCAGGCCAAGGCGGTTGCCGGGCGCCCAAGACCGCTACATCTCCCGACTCCACTCGCAATGGAGCCGGGAATGCGCGCCAGAATGAATGTCAAAACCTTGCTTGCCACCGCCATGGCCGCCGCCTTGGCGGCGCAGCCGGTCCTCGCCTGCACGGGCATCATGCTGAAAGCGACCGATGGGTCGCTGGTGCATGGGCGCACCGTTGAATTCGGCATCACAATTGAAAGCTCGATCGCAGCCGTTCCCCGTGGGCAGGCCTTCACCGGCAAGACGCCCAATGGCGATGGCATGAAATACAACGCCAAATACGCCGCCGTCGGCGCGGTCGCTTTCAAGGACATCAAGATCCTTGACGGGATGAACGAGACGGGGCTTGCCGTCGGCGCGTTCTATTTCCCGACCTTCGCGAAATATGCAGCGCTCACGCCGCAAAATCAGAACAAGGGCCTGTCGCCCGCCGATTTCCCGAACTGGATTTTGACCCAATTCGGCTCAGTCGATGAGGTTCGCCGCGCGGTTGAAGCTGGAGAGGCCATTGTCGCTCCGACGGTTCTCGACGGTTGGGGCTCCGAAGCGCCCCCATTCCATTATGTCGTCTACGACAAACAAGGCGCCAGCATCGTCATCGAGCCCATCGAAGGCCGTCTCGTCATTCATGACAATCCGCTCGGCGTGATGACGAATTCGCCCAATTTCGACTGGCACATGACCAATCTGCGCAATTACATTTCACTGAGCCCGAACAATGCCGAACCCGTGAAGATCGCGGGCCAGACCTTCAGCCCACTGGGTCAGGGAAGCGGCCTCTTCGGCTTGCCCGGCGACTTCACGCCGCCATCTCGCTTTGTCCGTGCGGCGATTTTCACGGCGACGGCCACGCCATCGAAAGACGTTCAAACCGGCATTGATCAGGTCTTCCACATCCTGAACAATTTCGACATCCCGCTCGGCGCCTCTCGCGACGTCAGCGATGGCGCGATTAATGCCGACTACACGATGCTGACCACGGCGCGTGATCCGCAGAACCTCCGCTACTATTACAAATCCTATGAGGATCAGACCATCCGCATGGTCGACCTCAAGCAGATGGATCTCAACGCCAAGGGCGTGAAGCTGGTCAGCACAAAAGGCCCGCAGCCCATCGCGGACATGACGAGCCAGGTCAAATAGCGCCCCCATCGCTCGGGCCTCAAGCCATCTGGGACCGTCATGGCCCCAGATGGCGGAGTTTCGCGTTCAAGGCCCATCTGCTAGGGTGGGGCAAGTTGATCTGCTGTGAGGCCAGATGCAAAAAATTCTTCCAATCATCATGTGCGGCGGCTCGGGAACACGCATGTGGCCGGAGTCCCGCGAGAGCCTGCCCAAGCAATTCATCCCCCTTCTGGATACGCTTTCGACCTTCCAGCGCACGGTCCTTTGCCTCGCCGCGCCCATTTTTGAGCGCCCGATCATCCTGACCAACAAGGAATATCGCTTCCTTGTCGCCGAGCAATTGGCGCAAATCAGCATGGAAGCCGAAATCGTTCTGGAGCCCATCCGCAGGGATTCCGCCGCCGCGGTGGCCGTCGCAGCCGAGCTTGCGCTTCAGCGCGGGCCCCAAACGGTGGTTGGCGTATTCGCGGCTGACCATATGGTTCGCAAACCAGAAGCCCTCGTCGCCCTTTGCGAAGACGGGGCGCAGGCGGCCGCTGACGGCCATATCGTCACTCTCGGCGTCAAACCCGATTATCCCGCGACCGGATACGGCTATATTCAGCCTGGCGAAACGCTTGAGACGATTTCGAGCGTTCTGCGCGTCCGCGCCTTCGTGGAAAAGCCGACCGCGGAAAAAGCCAAGTCCTATCTCGCCGAAGGCTATCTCTGGAATTCCGGCAATTTCCTCTTCCGCGCAGATGTCATGCGCGATGAATTGGTCGCTTTCCAGCCGCTCATCGCCGAGGCAGCCGCCCGCGCCGTCGCGGATTCGAAGCTCGATCTGCAATTCCGGGTTCTCGAGCTAGAAGCGCTCACCGCCGCGCCCAAAACCTCTATCGACTATGCGGTGATGGAGCATACCCGCCGCGCCGTCGTCCTGCCCGCCGACATCGGCTGGTCGGATGTCGGCACATGGTCGACGGTGAAGGACCTCTCGCCGCAGGATGAGTCCGGCAATTGCATCCATGGCGACGGCGTCATCATGGGCGCGACCAACGTGATGGTGCGCTCGCCTGAGCGGCTGACAGCGGTGGTTGGCGTGAGCGACGTGATCGTCGTGACGACACAGGACGCCACGCTCGTCCTGAGCGCCGCGCAGGCTGACAAGGTCAAGGATCTCGTCGCCGAACTGAACGCGCGCGGACGCAAGGAAACCATCGAGCACAAGCGCGTCTATCGGCCCTGGGGCTATTACCAGTCGATCGACATGGGCGAACGGCATCAGGTCAAGCGCATCGTCGTTCGCCCCAACGGCCGCCTGTCGTCGCAAAAGCACTTCCACAGGGCGGAGCACTGGGTCGTGGTGCGTGGCAGCGCGGAAGTCACGATCAATGACGAGGTGAAATCGCTGCACGAGAACGAGTCGATCTTCCTGCCCATGGGGTCGGTTCACCGCCTCACCAATCCCGGCAAGATCGATCTGGAGCTGATCGAGGTCCAGACGGGCTCCTATCTCGGCGAAGACGACATCGTCCGCTTCGACGACGTCTACAACAGGGTCTGAGGCCAAGCGGGGGCCCGACGAGGGCATTTCCGCACGGGCGGCGCCGTGGTAGAGAGCCCCGGCAGCACCGCCCGAAGGAACCCTGATGACCGCACCCGTTGTAACCCGCTTCGCTCCCTCCCCCACCGGATTCCTGCATATCGGCGGGGCGCGCACGGCGCTTTTCAACTGGCTCTACGCCCACCGCCACGGCGGCAAGATGCTGCTGCGAATCGAGGACACCGACCGCGAGCGCTCCACCAAGGAAGCCATCGACGCCATCATCGACGGCATGCGTTGGCTGGGCCTCGATTGGGATGGGGACGTCGTCTATCAATATTCGCGCGTTGAGCGTCATCGCGAGGTCGCCAAACAGCTGCTCGAAAGCGGCATGGCCTATCGCTGCTACGCCACCCAGCAAGAGCTCGAGGAGATGCGCGAGAAGGCCCGCGCCCTCAAGCTGCCCCCTCGCTACGACGGCCGCTGGCGCGACCTGGGCGATGCCGAGGCTGCGGAAGCTGAAGCGCGCGGCCTCAAGCCCGTGATCCGCCTCAAGGCTCCCCAGACCGGCGAGACCGTGATCGACGATCAGGTGCAGGGCCGCGTCGTGTTCCCGAACAAGGATCTCGACGATCTCGTCCTGCTGCGCTCGGACGGCAACCCGACCTATATGCTGGCCGTGGTGGTTGATGACCACGACATGGGCGTGACCCATATCATCCGGGGCGACGACCATCTGACCAACGCGGCCCGCCAGACCCACATCTATCAGGCGCTCGGCTGGAATGTGCCTGTCATGTCGCACATTCCGCTCATCCATGGGGCGGACGGCGCCAAGCTTTCGAAGCGCCACGGCGCGCTCGGCGTCGACGCCTACAGGGGCATGGGCTATCTGCCCGCCGCCCTGCGCAACTATCTGGTGCGCCTCGGCTGGAGCCATGGCGATCAGGAGTTCTTCAGCACGCAGGAAATGACCGAGGCCTTCGATCTCGGCCATATCGGCCGCTCGCCGGCGCGGTTCGACTACGCCAAGCTCGAAAACATGAACGGCCATTATATGCGCGCCGCCTCGGACGCCGAGCTGACGCAGGCGCTGATCGCGACCCTGCCCTATCTGCCGCAGGCCGAGGCCTATGGGCCGAAGCTCGACGAGACCATGAAGGGCAAGCTTCTCGCAGCCATGAACGGGCTGAAAGAGCGCGCGAAGACTTTGGTCGAACTCGCTGATGGCGCTCGTTTTCTTTTCGACCAGCGCCCGCTCGCCATGGACGAAAAGGCGACGGACATTCTCGCCAAGGGCGGCAAGGAGCATCTGGCGGCCCTACTGCCCCGCCTTGAGGCCCTCGCCTCATGGAGCGCCGAGGCGGCCGAGGCCGCTGTGCGCGACTATGCGCAGGAGACCGGCGCGAAGCTGGGACAGGTCGCCCAGCCCCTGCGCGCCGCGCTCACGGGCCGCTCGACCTCGCCCGGCATCTTCGACGTCCTGCAGGTCCTCGGCCGCGAGGAGAGCCTCGGGCGCATCAGCGACCAGATCTGACAACTGGCGAGCGCCGCCATCAAGCGGCGCTCCTGACTGCCCTATTCGGACCGCTTGTACATCCCTACCTTGGCCTGCGCAGCCTTGAGGAAAGACAGATCGACGACCTGCTCGGCGGTCAGTTTCTTGTCTACGAGATCGAGCTTCTGCACGAATGCGAGGTCGCGTTGCAGCCCTTCCAGATTGGGCATGCCGTTGGGGTCGCAAGCGGAGGGCACGACGTTGCGGAGCAGCGCCTCATCCTTCACACCCGAATATTTCGCGATTATCCCCACAACCTCGTCAGCGTTCTTGCCTGCGATACGCCCGCCCTTCAGCGCGTCGTTGTAGACGTGAACCGCGCGCAGGTAGGCGCGCATGAAGGCCTCGGCCACATCGCGCTTCTTGACGAAGACTGCCCCGAAAGTCGTCACGGCCGCCTGCTGGTCGGGATAGAACTGGTCAATGGTCATGAAGCGCCGGGCGATGTTGCGCTTGTCGGCGATCGACACGAGGGGCTCGGCTACAAAGGTCGCGTCGATGGCCTTGTTGGACATGGCGGCGACCATGTCGGCGGTTGAAATATAGACCCGCTCCACGTCGTCAAATGCGATCCCGGCCTTCTTGCAGGCCTCGTTGAGGGTGGACTGCTCTCCGGCGCTGCCAGTTGCAGGTATGGCGACCTTCTTCCCCTTGAGGTCGGCAAGCGATTTGAAGGCGCCCGAATCGATGAGGTCGGCGCGCACCAGCAGCGACTGGAAACCGTAGCCAGGCCCATTTCGCGCCTTGTCGGCGACGATCTTGATCGAGATTTCACGCTCATTGGCGTTGTAGAGCCCGGCCGAAACCGCCCCGCCGCTGACATCAAGGTCGCCTGTGGAAAGCGAAGCGATCATCTTCGCGCCGGAGGGGAAGGAGGCGATGTCCACATCGAGCCCTTCATCCCTGAAGAATCCCCGGGCGTCGGCGATGAAATAGGGCGCATCGCTCACGGTGTTGACAATGCCCAGGGTGACTTTAGTCGCAGCAGCGCGAGCTACAGCGGGAGCAAAAATGGCTGAGGCGGCGGCGGTTTGCAGCATGGCGCGGCGGGTGATCGTCTGATCCGTCATGGTCATCCTCCCTGAGGCGCGGGGGCGATCCCGCGGATGTTTCATGGAGTTAAACCGATCATCGGGGGGCCGCGCAACCACCCCCCTGCTCCACGTAACCCGCCGGAACCGGGCGTGGCGGCCTGATGGTTAACCGAACTTCACGTTTGGCCAAAGTTTAGCCCGCATTTGCTTGAACGCGCCGCGCCGATGCTATAGCTTTTTCCGCAGCGCAATAACCGCCGGGGCGCCCTAGGGCCTGCCGGGTGGTCCATCAGGCGCGCGTTGCGATGCGAGCACAAAGGCACACCAAATGAGTGCAAAAAGCGGAAACTTCACAATCGGCGACGTCACCGTCGACATGCCCGTCAAGTCGGGGACCATTGGCCCGGATGTCATCGACATCGGCAAACTGTATAACGCCACTGGCTGCTTCACCTTCGATCCGGGCTTCCTGTCGACTGCGGCCTGCGAGTCCAAGATCACTTATATCGATGGCGACGAAGGCGTTCTGCTGCATCGTGGCTATCCGATCGAGCAGCTCGCTGATCACGGCGACTTCCTCGAGACATGCTATTTGCTGCTGCATGGGGAGCTCCCCACCGCCGCCGAAAAGGCGAAGTTCGACCACACGGTCTCGCGCCACACGATGGTCCATGACCAGATGACGCGCTTCTTCCAGGGCTTCCGCCGCGACGCGCATCCGATGGCCGTCATGGTCGGCGCCGTCGGCGCGCTTGCCGCCTTCTATCACGACTCCACGGACATCAACGATCCGACCCAGCGCATGATCGCTTCGCATCGCATGATCGCGAAGATGCCGACGCTGGCGGCCATGGCCTACAAATACAACGTCGGCCAGCCCTTCGTTTATCCGAAGAACGATCTCGACTACGCCTCGAACTTCCTGCGCATGTGCTTCGCCGTGCCCTGCGAAGAATACAAGGTGAACCCGGTTCTGGCGCGCGCGCTCGACCGCATCTTCACCCTGCACGCCGACCACGAGCAGAACGCTTCGACCTCGACCGTCCGCCTCGCGGGCTCGACCGGCGCGAACCCCTTCGCCTGCATCGCCGCCGGCATCGCGGCCCTGTGGGGACCCGCCCACGGCGGCGCCAACGAAATCTGCCTGCGCATGCTGATGGAAATCGGCACCGTCGACCGGATCCCCGAGTTCATCGCCCGCGCCAAGGACAAGAATGATCCGTTCCGCCTGATGGGCTTCGGTCATCGCGTCTACAAGAACTTCGACCCGCGCGCGAAGATCATGCACAAGACCTGTCACGAGGTGCTGGCGGAACTTGGCATCAAGGACGATCCGCTGCTCGACGTCGCTATGGAGCTGGAGCGCATCGCCCTCCACGACCAGTACTTCATCGATCGCCAGCTCTACCCGAACGTGGACTTCTATTCAGGCATCACCCTGAAGGCCATGGGCTTCCCCATGACCATGTTCACCGTGCTCTTCGCGGTGGCGCGCACCGTCGGCTGGATCGCACAGTGGACGGAAATGATCGGCGACCCCGGCCAGAAGATCGGCCGCCCGCGCCAGCTCTACACGGGCTCCCCCCGCCGCGATTATATGCCCATGGGCAAGCGTTGATCGCAGCGCAGAACGAAATGAAGAGGCTCCCACTAGGGAGCCTCTTTTTTTGTGCCTTTGAATTATTGAGACGGAACGCTTGCCATCCCCTCCCCCTTGTGGGGAGGGGCAGGGGTGGGGGTCGTGAGGCCGTTACAGGTGAGCGCCTGTGGCCGACAAGGCTCACGCCCGAGATGCGCAGTCCCCCACCCCGTCAGCTTCGCTGGCGACCCTCCCCTCAAGGGGGAGGGTATGCCACCGCCATTCCCATCACGATCCGCGCCGCCCGCGCGCTTGGCGTGTCGCCATCCTCAAGGCGCATCAGGCCGTCGAGCCTCGCAAGCCCCATCACCTGCGCCTCCCGCGCCGCCCCATCAGGCAGCAGCGCCGCCACGGCCCCCGCCAGCACCTCTGGCGAGGCCGCCTCTTGCAGGAACTCGGGAACGACATTCTCGCCGAGGATCAGATTAGGCAGAACGACCGAGGGCGCGGTGGCGAGGGCCCGGACGATGGTCTCCTCGATCTGCGAGACACGATAGGCCACGACCATTGGCACGCCCGCGAGCGCCAATTCCAGCGAGACCGTGCCTGAAGCGGCGAGAGCCGCCCGAGCGCAGCGGAAAGCTCGCAACTTCTCCGCCTCGCCGAGCACGATGCGCGGAGGCTTCGCCCAGTGCGAAACACCCTCGCGGATCGCGCCTTCAAGATGGGTGACGGCGGGCAGCACGAAATCGACCGGCCCCGCCTGCGCCTCGATCCGCGCCGCCGTTTCGCCGAACAGCGCGAGCAGCCTGCCAATCTCGGACCGACGCGAGCCCGGCAGCAGCAGCACCGTGGGCGGCAAAGCGGAACGCGCCTGCGCCTCCTCGGCGCTCGGCCGCAGATCAGCCAGCCGCTCGATCAGGGGATGGCCCACATAGGTCGTAGGCGGCCCGCCAAGCCGCTTGTGGGCCTCCGGCTCGAATGGCAGCAGCGCCAGCACATGATCCACGTAAGCGCGCATCTTGCGCGCCCTGCCCGGCCGCCAGGCCCAGACAGTGGGGCTCACATAATCGACAATGGGCAAATGGGGCAGCCGCGCCCGCACGCGCTTAGCTACGCGGTGGGTGAAATCAGGGCTGTCTATGATGACCAGCACATCGGGCGGATCGGCGATCACCGCCTCCGCCGTCTCTGCGATACGCCGCAACAGCGTGGGCAAGCGCGCGATGACGGGCAGAAAGCCCATGACGGCGATGTCAGACTGGGGAAAGAGGCTCTTCAGCCCTTCCCGCTCCATGGCCTCGCCGCCAACCCCGCGCAGCCGAATATCGCCCCCGGCGGCGTCGCGCAGCGCGCGCATGAGCTTGTAGCCAAGCTCATCGCCGGATTTTTCGCCCGCGACCAGAAAGACGTCGCGCGGCTGGCCGCCTGTCACGGCGCGGAATCCTTGGACTCGCGCGGCGTCAGCACCGAGCGATCGGCGGCCTCGCGGATGAAGTCGAGGATTTCATGCACTTGCGGATGATCGGCGAATTCCCCCGCCACATCCTCAACGCGCTCCTTCAGCGTGCCTTCGGCGGCGAAGAGCAGCCGATAAGCGCGGCGCAGGTCGTGGATGGACTCGCGCGAGAAGCCGCGGCGCTTGAGGCCCACGAGGTTGAGCCCCGCAAGATAGGCCCGGTTGCCCAGCGCCATACCATAGGGGATCACATCGTTTTCGACGCCGGCGAGCCCGCCGATGAAGGCGTGGGCGCCGACGCGCACGAACTGATGCAGCGCCGAGCCGCCGCCCATGATGACGTAATCGCCCACGCGCGTATGGCCCGCGAGCATCACATTGTTGGAGAAGATCGCGTGGTCGCCCACGTGGCAGTCGTGGGCCACATGGCTGTTGGCGAGGAAGGTGCAACCCTTGCCCACCACAGTCTTGAGGCCGCCGCCTTCCGTGCCCGGATTCATGGTCACGCCTTCGCGGATCAGGCAATCCTCGCCGATCTCAAGCACCGAAGGCTCGCCATGAAACTTCAGATCCTGCGGCTGATGGCCGATGGAGGCGAAGGGGAAGATGCGCGTGCGCGCGCCGATGGTGGTGCGCCCGTGCACGGCCACATGGGAGAGAAGCTCCACGCCGTCGCCCAGAACGACGTCAGGGCCGATATGGCAGAAAGGGCCGATGGCGACATTCTGGCCTAGCCGCGCCCCATCCTCGACGACAGACAGCGGATGGACGCCAACTTTGGTGATGCGTAGATCGGTCATCAGGAATCCGCCGTCTCGTCGCTGACGAGCATGGCGCTGACCTCAGCCTCGCAGACCATGACGCCGTCGACCTTCGCGACACCCTTGTACCACCACATGTTGCGGCGCTGGTTGGTGCGGGTCATGTGGAATTCGACGCGGTCGCCAGGCACCACGGGCTTGCGGAACTTCGCGTTGTTGATGGTCATGAAATAAACCAGCTTCGGCTTGCGGATGACGCCCGAACTGACGCAGAGCGCGCCCGCCGTTTGAGCCATGCCTTCAATCAGCAGCACGCCCGGCATGACCGGCATGTCAGGGAAATGGCCCTGAAACTGCGGCTCGTTAAAAGTGACGTTCTTGATGCCGACGCAGCTCTCGTCGCCAACGCAGTTGATGATGCGGTCGACGAGCAGGAATGGATAGCGGTGGGGCAGCGCCTTCAACAGCTGAAGGATGTCGACTGTTTCCAGAGTTTTCGTAGCCGTCTCGGTCATTGCATTTCCCTGAGCGCTTCTCGGGCGAAGCCCTGATGGTGGTCGGTTGGATCAGCTGGCGCCGGCGCCTGGATCCCTTCTTACAAATTTCTGCAGCAGGGCGACACCCTTCAGCCAGTCGCGCATGGGAACGGCGGGCGAGCCGCCCCATTTCTGACCGGCCGGAATGTCCGACATGACGCCCGATTGCGCCGCGATCTGCGCGCCCATGCCGATCTTGATATGGCCAGCGAGACCCACCTGACCGCCAAGCACGGCGAAATCTGCAAGGCTCGTCGAACCCGCGATGCCCACCTGCGAGACGATCACGCAATGGCGTCCGATGGTCACGTTATGGGCGATCTGCACGAGGTTATCGATCTTCGTCCCCTCGCCGATCACCGTGTCGCGATTGGCGCCGCGATCGATCGTGGAATTGGCGCCGATCTCCACGTCATGCTGGATGACCACCCGGCCGATCTGCGGCGCCTTGAGATGGCCCTTCGGCCCCATGGCGAAACCGAAACCATCCTGCCCGATGCGCACGCCCGGATGAATGATGACCCGGTCGCCGATCAACGCATGTTGCACAGTGGCGCTGGCGCCCACCGAGCAATTGCGGCCGATCCGCACATCCGGCCCGATGACCGCATGGGGACCAATGACGGTCCCCACCCCAATCGCCGCCCGCGGGCCAACGACCGCGCCCGGGTCGACGATGACGCCCGGTTCGAGGCGCGCTTCGGGGTGGACGAAGGACATGGGCGAGACGCCGCTGGCGCCGAAGAAAGAGCCCGGCCGCATGGCGTCCGGAAAGAGCATTCCAACAAATCTGGCGAAGGCGCGATAGGGATCAGCCGTCACCAGCGGAATGACGCCCGCCGGCGCGCGATCCGCGTAACGCTCTGCGACGAACACTGCGGTGGCGCGCGTTTGAGCGAGCTGGTGAGCGTATTTGGGGTTGTCTAGAAAACTCAGGTCGCCCGGCCCCGCCGTATCTAGCGGGCCAACGCCCGTGATCACGTGGCTAAGGTCGGCCCCATCTGGCGCCTTCGCGCCGATCTCGGCGGCGATGTCAGCAAGGGTGGGCGTCTGCGCCCGGCGGAAGAAAACAGGTTCGGTCATGCGCACTCTAACTTGCAGACATGAAAAAGGGGCTCATCTCGAGCCCCTTCATCAACGCCCGAGGGCGGGAAGTCAAACCGGCGATCAGAAGGCGCCGCCGCCGGAGAAGCGGAAGGCCTGACCAACGTCGGTCTTAGCCTTGGAAAGAACGAAGGCGTAGTCGAACCGGATCGGACCAAGCGGCGACGCCCAGAGGAGCGAGGCGCCGACCGACGAACGGATGGTCGGCTTCTTCGCGTCTGGGTCGAGCGTGATGCAGCTACCCTGCGTAAAGGCCGGAGCGACATTGCCAGCCACGCAAGGCGAGGTCGGGGTGGGACCGAAGTTGGTCTTGCCCTCGTAGCCGAACAGCGTGCCAGCATCGGCGAAGACCGCGCCCTTCAAGCCGAGATCCTTAGGCATGCCAAACAGCGGGAACTGCAATTCAGCCGAGCCGCCAACGTAATTGGTGCCGCCCAGCGAGTTGTTGTTCGTTGGCAAGCCCGGCGAAATATCGCGAGGACCAATGCCGCCCGGCGCAAAGCCGCGGACCAGGCTCGGGCCAAGGTTGAAGTTATCGGTGACGCGGAGCTGGTCGCCACCGAAGGCGGTGACATTACCGGCCTGCCCCTTCACGAAGCCGACCACATCATCCCAGACAGGATAGAAGTAGCGCACTTCACCCGTGGTGCGCACAAAGCGAGCATCGCCGCCAGCGCCAGCCACGTCCTGCTTGAACTCCGCGTAGATGCCCTGCGACGGGTTACGCGGATTGTCGAGCGTGTTGTAGGTGAAGGAATAGCCGATCTGCGAGATGATACGCGAACCTGCGATCTCCTTGACCGCCAGAGAGGCTTCGCCATTGCTCAAGCAGTTATAGCTAGCGTCAGGCAGCGTCGCATTCGCGAGGCCATTGGCGGGATAATTGGGGTTCACGTACCCGGCGGTGCCGGGCGTCGTGCCGGGGATCGGAACCGTGCAATCGTTATACGGCCGCGAAGGGTCGTTCGGGATGATGACCTTCGACTGATAGAGCGAGTAACGCGGCGAGAAGCTGATCTCATCGGTCACAGGCACGCCCAGACGCAGAGTGCCGCCAACCGTGGAGCTGTCATAGACTGAATAGAGGCTGTTCACGGTCCGCTTGGCGAATAGATCGAAGCCCGCCGCGAGGCGATAGTCCATGAAATAGGGTTCAGTGAAGGAGAAGTCGACGCCGCGCGTGCGCTGGCCGCCCGTCACCGCGATGCGGGCGAACTGGCCACGGCCGAGCAGGTTGGACTCGCTCACCGCAAGTTCCGCAATGATGCCGTCAACCGTGGAATAGCCGCCCGAGACAGAGAAGGAACCCGTCGACTGATCCTCTACATCCACATTCAGCACGATGCGGTCAGGCGAGGAGCCCGGCTCGTTGGTGATGCGGACCTTCTTGAAATAGCCAAGCCCGTTCAGGCGCTTTTCAGCCTTGTCCACGAGCACGCGATTATAAGCGTCGCCCTCGCCGAGCGGAAACTCGCGACGGATGACGTAATCACGGGTGCGGGTGTTGCCGCGCACATTGATGCGCTCGACGTAAACGCGCGGCCCCTCTTCGACCACGAAGGTCAGAGTGATGAGGCCGGTCGCGGGATCACGCTCGCCGCGCGGACGGGCAGAGGAGAAGGCGTAGCCCTTGCGCGCCACTTCGCGCGTCATGGCCTCGACCGACTTGTCGACGAGATCGCCATTATAGACTTCGCCGACCGAGAGCTTCACCGTGTTGGCGAGCACATTGCGGTCGAGATCGGGGATCTGCGTTTCAACGTTGATGGCGCCAACGCGATACTGGCGACCTTCGTCAACGGTCACGACGACGTCGTAGCCCTTGCCATCCGGATTGTAGCGCACCTCAGAACCGGTGATGCGGAAATCCGCATAGCCGTTCTTGAGGTAGAAGCGACGGATCAGCTCCTGATCGGAGGCGATCTTGTCGGGATCATAGACGTCGGTCGACTTGAAGAAGGAAAGCCAATTCATTTCCGTGGTCTGCATCAGGTTGCGCAGACGCGACGTGGAGAAGGCGTTGTTCCCGCGGAAGTCGATGGAGCGAATGCCGGTCTTGCCGCCCTCATTGACGGTGAAGACCACATCGACGCGGCCATTGGGAAGATCGACTGTTCGGGCGGTCACGGTGGCGTCGGACCGGCCGCCGCGGCGATAGAGGTCAAGAATGCGCTCGATATCGGCCTGAACGGTGGAAGGATTATAGGCGCCGCGCGACTTGGACTGGATTTCCGACGAAATCACTTCGCTCTTGAGCTTGCTGTTGCCCTCGAAAGCGACGCGGTTGATGAGCTGGTTTTCCGTCACATAGACGACGATCTTGCCGCCGGCCCGCTCGGTGCGGACCGAGGAGAAGAGACCGGTGGCGTAGAGCTCTTTAACCGCCTGATTGACGCGCGCGGGGTCTGTGCCGCCGAAATAGTTGCGGATGGTCTCGGCGTCGACACGCTGGCTGCCGCGGACTTCGACCGACTGGGCGTAAGCCCCCGTAACGAAACAAGACGCAACAGAAACTAGAGCTGTCGTAAGTACGAGCCGTTTCATGGATGCCCTGATGTGCATATGGAACACGGTCCCCGTCAAAAACGTTGTCACGGGCGCAGCCCGTATCCAAAGGCGAATCTGGACCTAAGGATCCAGACACCACCGCCAAGTTAGGTTTCTACAGAGTTTGGCCGGCAGTGCAAATGCCGATTTGCCGCGCTGACCATTTTTTAACCTGTCAGTGACCTATAAGCCACGCTCAGGCTACTGGTTAACCATCTGTATTTTCGACATATTTCCTAACGTCATCGAAAAATTAGCCGCGCAGCAGCTTCCAGGCGTCGTTGAACGTGGTAAACAACATCAAACCAACCACGAACAAAAACCCCAGCCTAAACGCATATTCCTGCGCCCTCTCGCTCATCGGCGTGCCCTTCAGCGCCTCGACGGCCTGAAACAGGAGATGCCCGCCATCGAGCATCGGAACGGGCAGAAGGTTGATAAGGCCGACGGAGACGGAGAGCACCGCCGCCAGATTCATCAGCGCGGCGAAGCC